>JBFEYZ010000077.1:0-7831 GCA_041561855.1 Sulfurimonas sp.
ACAGATAAGAGCTACACTAAACGAAGTTTTAATATATAAAAAATTCTTAAAAAACACCCTCGCCTCTTTTGCCGGCAATCTTGAAGTCTACAATCTAAACAGTATGAGTTTTCAAGCTATTGCTCCGGATAAAATCCTCATTTTTTACTATGACATCTTCAAGGGGGATAATGTAGATGAGGCGTTTAGGATAATTGACAAGGCATTAAAAAACGAAAGTGAAAATCTCTTTGACACAGATGCCAACTACTGGTTTGAAAAATCAACAAATACAATAAACCTTTTAAAGACAGTAGAAGACAAGCTTTTTAACGAAGTAAATAAAATTATCAACAACAAGCTGGACTTCGCTTTTTATGAGATACTGGCTCTTAGTATCTTTTTGATATTTAGTATAGTAACGCTGACTATTTTGATGATAATCGTAATAAGAATGATATTGTTTAAAACAGATGAGCTTGAACAGGTTCACAATGATTCGCTCCTGCTCTTAGAGCAGTACAAGTCTGCCGTTGATAGAAGTTTTATAGTCTCGAAGACAGATGCAAGAGGACTGATAACATATGTCAACGACGAATTTTGCAAAATCAGCGGCTACTCTGAGAATGAGCTGATGGGAAAACCTCATAATATCGTAAGACACCCTGATACTACAAAAGAGACCTTTAAATCTATGTGGCACACCATAAAAGATCTTAAACAGCCATGGTCTGGAGAGATTCAAAATCTAAATAAAAACGGGACATCTTATTGGGTAAAAGCCGTTATAAACCCGATAATGGACAGAAACGGCAATATTGTTGAGTATATCGGGGTAAGGACAAATATATCAGAGATAAAAAATGCCTCCACAATGGACTTCTTGACCGGCTACGGCAATAGGACCAAATTAAACAGCGACATAAACTCTCTTGAGAATCTATCTATAGCCATCTTCAATCTTGACAACTTCAGACAGATAAATGATTTTTACGGTCATGAGTTTGGAAACGATGTTATAAAAGCACTATCTGATAAAATATACAACTTTATTTTTAGTAATAGCAATCTTAGGTTTTACAGACTACAAGGAGATGAGTTTGTGATCTTAGGAACATCCTGCTCAAAAGGAAACTTTGAGGATATTGTAAAAGGTATATTACAAGAGATAAAAAACGGTATTGAAATCGAAAATGAACATATACTTACCTCATGCAGCTGCGGTATATCTTTTGAGAAAGATAAAAACAAACTCCTCTCTACGGCGAATATGGCACTTAAGATTGCAAAAAAAAGCAACAGCAACTATCTTATTTATGAAGAGAGCATTTCATTAAACAAAGAGTATGAGAACAATATAAAATGGAGTAAGAAACTATCAAATGCTCTAAGGGATAAGAATATCATAACTTACTATCAACCGATCGTAAATAACTCAACTCTTGCTTACGAGAAGTATGAGTGTTTGGTGAGAATGATAGATAAAGACAACATTATATCTCCGTTTTTCTTCTTGGATATTGCCAAACAGACAAGACAATATTTTGATATTACAAAAACAGTAATAGAGCAATCTTTTGAGATGTTCAAGGACAAAGATGTCGAGTTTTCAATCAATCTATCCATAAATGATATTATAGAGCCCGAAATTTCCGAGTATATAATTATGATGCTAAAGAGATACGGTATCGGTTCAAAGATAGTTTTTGAAATTGTAGAGTCTGAATATATTGAAAAATTCGAAGATGTAATGAGTTTTATAACCAAAGTCAAAAAATACAACTGTAAAATTGCAATTGACGATTTTGGAACAGGGTACAGCAACTTTGAGTATCTTATAAAACTAAAAGCCGACTATTTAAAAATTGACGGTTCTCTTATAAAAGATATAGACAAGGATGACAATGCATATTTGGTTGTTTCGACCATTATTGAATTCTCCAAAAAGCTCGGTATGAAAACGGTTGCTGAATTTGTAGAGAGCGAAGAGATTTTCAAAATAGTACAAGAGCTTGGCGTTGACTACTCTCAAGGCTACTACTTCAAACAGCCGCAACAAGATCTCTAGAGAGCACCTCCTTGAAACCGCAAACTCCTAGAAAAATAGTCTTAATAGGAGCCTCGACAGGAGGTCCAGGACAGATTGAAAAGATTATTAGTTCTTTACCTGTCTTAAGCGACACAGCAGTTATAATTGCTCAGCATATGTCTATGGATTTTATACCGAGTTTTACAAAAAGACTAAAAGAGCTTAGCACAAATACCATAGAAATGGTAAAAGACAACGCTTCCGTCGAACCAGGGAATATCTACCTTTGTCACGGGATCACTTCCGTCAAAAAAGATAGCTATGGATTCAAATTCAATGTAGAGTCATCAAAACAGTATAAGTACAATCCCGATATCAATACCGTATTTAACTCATTTGTACCTTTCGCGCAGGAGCTGGAGATACTTGGAGTTATACTTACAGGCATAGGCGACGACGGGGTGGATGGATGCAAGCAGCTCTCTCTTAAAGGTGTTAGAACAATCACACAGGACGAAAAGAGTGCAATAGTCGACGGTATGCCAAGCAGAGCAAGAAAAGAGGTCCAGGATATAGAGATATCCGATATAGCAGGAATAAAAGAGATAATAAGGAATTTTTGCAGCTGATGTTTAGTTTTTTTAAAAAGAAAGAACAGGTTTTAGAGAGTGTCCCACAAAGTGTTACTCAGGACTTTAATGATATTGTGCCCGTCGCGCACTTCTTTAAAAACGAGACTGGAGTAATATTTGACAAACAGCTCTCTATCCTGAAAAACAAAGTCACTACATTTTGCAAACAAAGAGATATAAACTCATTTACGGAGCTCTTAGAAAAAGTAGGGAACGACAAAGAGGTAAAACAAGAGCTTATTGACTATCTGACAACAAATGAGACTTTCTTTTACAGAGAGTTTAAGCAGATAGAAGAACTTGTGAAACTTGTAAAAGATACCGACAGAGAGGTTACTGTTTTGTGCGCTCCATCCGCAACCGGTGAAGAGCCTTACGGCATTGCGATAGCCCTGCTTGAAGCCGGTGTCGCTCCCAAGAAATTTCATATTACTGGTATCGATATTAATTTTGACGCTACTTTAAAAGCAAAAAAAGCACTATATAAAGAGAGAAACGTGAGAAACCTCCCTGCAGATATCATTGAGAGATATTTTACAAAAAATGATTCGCTCTATGCTTTAAACGAGTCGGTTAAATCGCAGGTTACATTTAAAGTAATAAACCTATTTGACTCGTCCTTTAAAAATATAGGAAGATTCGATTTTATATTTTCAAGAAATATGCTCATCTATTTTGACAAAGATACAAAGCTAAAAGCCAAAGAGATTTTAGAGAGTATGAGAAAAGATCCTAAACAGGAGATATTTTTCGGACACGCCGATCTGTTTTAAAATAAAGATAGGCTAATCTCTACTTGCTCACTAAGGCTTCACTGTGGGTGCCCCAAAATCAAATAGATTTTGACCCTTCAGTTGCAGAATCGTTCGCCAAGCAGAGATTATAAATAAAATCTAATAAATAGAGGAAAAGTTTTAGATTTGATGTAGGTTGTGTTTAACTTCGACAAAGGCGTACTGAAGTACGTCGAAGTCGAAGTTGGACGCAAGATGCGCCGAAGCTAGAACTTTACTAAACTCTAGCTTCTTCGCGGCGTTGTAGATATGCCCACTGAGCATCTACACGCTCCTGCCATTCTTTAATAAGGTACTTGTACTCATCTTTAAAAAGGTGCTTAAAACGTCCCTGAGCAGCCAAATACTCCTCAACAGGAATAACGTTTTTAGGTCTGTATGTAATGTTTAGTTCATGACCGTCTATTATCTCATAAAGCGGGAACACCAAAGAATCTGTTGCAAGATCAGTTAGGTGCATCGTATCTTTAGGATCGAATTTCCACTCAGTAGTACAAGGAGAAACCGCATTTATGAAAACAGGTCCATCTACTGAAAAACCGTGCTGGATCTTCTTAACCATGTCCTTCCACTTGTTTGGAGCAACTTGAGCAGCATAAGGAATTCCGTGTGCAGCCATAATCCCCATTAGATCTTTTTTGTTTTTCTTCTCACCGTAACTTACACGACCTGCCGGTGATGTAGTAGCACTTGAACCTATCGGAGTAGATGATGATCTCTGTCCGCCTGTATTTGCATAAACCTCGTTATCAAGTACGACGTGCATTATATTGTGACCACGCTCCATACATCCTGAAATCCACTGAAATCCAATATCGTAAGAAGCACCGTCTCCTGCGAAAGAGACAAACTTAGGATTACGATCAGGCTGCTTAAGACGGCCTTTTCTCTTAAGTACTTTATACATACTCTCAGCCCCTGCAACCGCAGTAGAACTATTCTCAAACCCGATATGTATCCAAGAAGCATCCCATGATGTATATGGATAAACTGCGGTACAAACTTCAAGACATCCAGTAGATGCAGAAAGTACTAAATCATCATTCGTAGCATTTAAAACTTCACGGACGATAATAGAGTGCGCACATCCTGGACATAAAAGATTAGCACCCTCAAAACGGTCAGCCGACGTTGAAAACTCTTTTAAGTTTTTTATTTTTTTCATTTCACTCACGGTTTTCTCCTTATAAGTATGCTAATTTCGGTCCACGAACACCGATAAACTGCTGCAGCGGCGTAGTAACTTTACCTGCATCAACGTTTGCTTGAAGCTCTTTAAATAGAGCAACTAAATGAGCTTTCGTTAAGTCACGTCCGCCTAGTCCGTACACATATCCGCTAAGCATAGCTTTTGTATCCGTATTGAAAAGTGAACCTGCTATCTCGTTAAAAAGCATTCCGACAGTTCCATTTGGTGATGAGCGGTCAAGCGCGCCAATCGCCTTAACACCTTTTAATGCCTCTGCAACTTGGAAGAACGGGAATGGACGGATAACTCTTATTCCTACCACACCAGCCTTAATTCCCTGTGCTCTCATCTCTGTCGCTACTTCACGAGCAGTCTCAACCGAAGTACCCATACATACGACACAAACATCCGCATCGTCCATATCATACTTCTCTACAATATTATATTTACGACCGCTTAGCTTTTCAAAATCATCAAAAGCAGCTTCAATTTTCGGCATAACTTTTGTCATCAGATCATTATGTTGACGAGCTTTATGCTCAAAGTGCCAATCTTCTTCTGTCTGAACACCGTGCGTTACAGGATGTTCAAAGTCAAGCATATCGTTCATAGGCTTATATTCGCCGACAAATCCATAAGCCTTATCATCCGTTAAAGTATGAACACCCTGTGCAGTATGAGAAGTCATAAATCCGTCTTGATGAACCATACACGGAAGTCTTACATCGTGATCTTCACTAACTCTAAACGCTATAAAGTTCAAGTCATAAGCATCCTGAGGACAATAAGCATCAAGCTGAATCCAGCCGCTGTCACGACCTAGATACATATCCGAATGATCACCGTTAACGTTTAACGGAGCAGCAAGTGCACGGTTAACAACATTCAATACTATAGGTAAACGCATACCGGAAGCTTGGTAAAGCGTCTCGACCATAAGCGCAAAACCTTGAGAAGAAGTAGCAGTAGCAACACGGCCGCCCGCAGCTGCTGCACCGATACATGCACTCATCGCAGCATGTTCTGACTCAACCATAACAAACTCACCCTCAACGTAACCGTCAGAAGTAAACTTTGCATACCCTTCAACTATAGGAGTTGACGGAGTAATCGGATACGCGGCAACAACATCAACTTGAGATTGTCTTAGGGCTTGCGCAGCGGCAAAGTTTCCATCCCATACTTCGATATCTCTTAATTCCATTTTATCAAATGCCATTATGCTTCCTCCTCATCTTTTTTAGGCCAATTAGCAATCTCTGTCTCTTCATCGGCTTGTTCAGGAAACATTAGAAGTGATTTAGGGTTTGTAGGGCAAACCTCAACACATATTCCGCATCCTTTACAGTGGTCCATATCAACACCTATTAATTTTTTATCTCTTGAAATTATTGAAACATCTGGACAATATATCCAACAAAATTGACAATCGATACAGTAATCTTTGTTAAATACAGGTTTAATCAATCTCCAGTCAGCAACACTTGCAGTGTAAGAGCTGTTCTGAGAGTATGCACGATCCTCTTGTCTCGTGCCCGCAATATCATCTATCTTTCCGTCAAAAGTACGAAGCATAGCTCCGATTTCGAACTCATCCCATCCTTTTTTTGCCATCATAAATCCCTTACTTTACTTCATCGTATGCACGCTGGATTGCAAGCATGTTAGCATCGATAATCTTCTGTGGTAATTTTCCAAGAACTCTTTTCATACTCTCTTTGAAAAATTCTATTTCGTACATTCCTGAAATTTTCATAAATGCGCCAAGCATAGGTGTATTTGGGATCGGACGACCAATGGTCTCATTTGCGATCGTAATACAATCAACCGTATAAACCTCTTTACCCTCTAGCTTTGGCTGAGCTTTTTTTAGCTCTTCAGTGCTCATGTGAGTAGTGATAATATATTTTGTACTATCTTTATGATTTATAGTAATATCTGTTGTTATCGCTAATGCAGGGTCGATAACAAAAACATAATCAGGTCTCATATATTTTTCGTGATTCATGATCACTTCCTCGTCAACACGGTTGTAAGCCGTCATTGCCGCTCCACGTTTTGCAGAACCATAAAATGCAAATGCCTGCACATGCTTACCTGTTGTAGAAATAACATCAGCTAAACCTTTAGCACCGGTAACAGCACCCTGTCCAGCACGACTATGCCATCTAATCTCTAGCATAAACTCTCCTTCTCTTTTATATAAGAACCTTCAATTCTATTTTACCCCTTATTCTAGACAAGTTGCTCTTAAAAATAGCTTGATATTTTATTCTTTTTTAAGAATAAAGCCAAGTGTGTTATTTTTTCCTATTTTGCAAGTAAACAGCGGCTTCCAGCGCATCATTCAATATAACATTTGTGAACATTTTTAATGTTTCTAGTTGATCATAACCACTTAAAACTCCTATGGAATTTACATTGGCATTTTTGGCAGCTATCAAGTCAAGTTTTGTATCCCCGATCATCCATATCTCTCTGTTTTTTGTATCCATCTTCTCAAGAGCTTTTACTATAGGCTCGGCATGCGGTTTTGGATTCTCTACATCTTCTCTGCCGATCAGCACTTCAAAATGATGCATAATGTTAAAGTGTTCCATCAGTATCTTGGAGTAATGTCCGGTTTTTGTAGTAACAATCCCCAATGTTGCAAATTTACTTGCAAGTTCCACGGCCTCTTTTGCATTTTTCAAAAGCTGGGTTTTTTGCGTAGAGATTTCTCTATAGTGCTCTTTATATGTCGTAATAATATCTGGTATGCTGCTGTGACCGACCCCAAGATTTTCATACATTATATCAAGCGGGTAGCCTATTAGCGATTTAATCTCATCATTCTCTCTTCTTGGAAGTTTATGAAAATCAAAAGAGTGGTGAAACGACTCCAGAATCGCTTCGGTAGAGTCGATCAAAGTACCGTCAAGATCAAACAAAATTATCAAACTATTTCTCCCATTTTATGTAATTATGCCAGATGCCGCTGGGACTTGGCTCTATATTTTTTATATTTTTACTGACCGTCGTAATCGAGTTTGGAATATATAAAAAAAGATATGGATTCTCGTCCGTTATTATTTTAAACATATCTTGCCATGACCTAGAAAGACGCTGGCTCTCAATCATATACTTATCTCGGATTCAACCTTCGTTTGGAGAAGTTTAAAGATCCGAGAGTAAGGGAGGCTCTGTCGCTGGCTATTGACAGAGAAGA
>JBFEYZ010000078.1:0-7694 GCA_041561855.1 Sulfurimonas sp.
ACCAACAACTACTTCAACACCGCTGTCTCTTAAGTTTTCCGCATGCGCGTGACCTTGAGAACCAAATCCTATCATAGCAACCTTTTTGCTTTTGATCAGTTCGATATTACAATCTTTGTCGTAGTAAACATTTAATGCCATTTGTTTTCCTTGATATTATATTAAGCTTAAATGCTTAAAATTTTTTTGGCATTATACTAAAATAAAGCAAAAACTTTTATAATGTCAGCAAAAACAGAGGAATATTTATGAAAAAATTTAATCTTTTTCAAGAAATCATCACAGTCGATAAAAATAGTCTGCAAAAAGCGATAGATGCAAAAAAAACTTTTGGCATAGATATTAGCGGAAGAGTCTGCAGTGAGCCCTTTACGATAGATGACATCCTCATCTACATAGGCATTCCCGACGCAGACGCTGCTCTTAGTGAGGCTCTTGGCAGTAAATATCAGGTTGTGGAGGACGGCAGCAGAGTTTTGATAAAGGCTTTTTCAAATTGGCAGGAGATCATAGGTTTTAACACTCCAAGAGCCACATACGATGACACTACCGGAGACGGCGTCGATGAGTTCAGCACAAAAGAGATGGAAGATATAGGATGGCATGCAGCCGAGTTCAATATCAACTACAGAACTCTGGTTGAGCTTCTTGAAGAGAAATGCGACGGCACCCTTATCTGTATAGAGCAAGAAGATCCTTACCAGTTTAGCGGTCTTGGTTTTGTGTTAGACCCAAAACACGCTGCAGAAACTCTTTTTGACTACTGTCAAAGAGAGGTAAAGAGATTGATTGAAGAAAATGAGGATTTTGAAAAAGAGAGCCTAAATGAAGATGAGTTAGAAGCCGCAGAGTTTTTTAAGGCTCTTTAGCTTCTGATTTTTTAGTTGCTCTTTTTTGCCAAAAACCTCTGCAAGATTATCATAGCGGAGATGGAGTCGATGCGTCCGTCGCGTATCTGCTTTATCTCACCCTTCATCATGCTCTCCGCCTCTTTTGAGGAGTTACTCTCGTCCTGATAAAATATCTCGCCTTTAAACTCTACAAGGTTCATAAAGTGTGCAACGCGGCGTCTCATCTCATCTTCGCTACTTCCGCCCATCGGTATACCGACTACTACCGCATCCGCTTCCCACTCGTCAAGAACTTTTTTTACTTCACGTGCTGCCTGGTCTCTATTTTTTCGCTCAACTGCTTTTAGCGGAGTTACGAGGTCTTTATGCGCGCTGTATGCGAGCCCTACCCGTTTTAAACCCAAATCGATTGCAATTATCTTCACTATTTTCCTAGACAAAAAGAGCCGAACATCTTGTCAAGCATCTCATCGTTCTCAAAAGGTCTCGTAATGGATGCCATCTCTTTTACCGCTTCATTAAGATGAAAAGAGAATATCTCAAGCTCTTGATCACCAAGCGGCTCAAACGCTTCGTCAATGTTTTTTAGCGTATTTTCTACCGCAGATATCTGTCTTTGCGATATAAGCATCATTTCATCGGAGGCATTTGCCCTGTTCATAATCTCTTCAAGAGCCTTTATCAGCTCATCGACACTATCTTTTGTATTAAGTGACATGTCAAACTCTATATCCGATGATTTAAACTTTGGCATTAAATCTATCTTGTTTTTGACATATAAAACATCTTTCTCTTTGGCGTGCGACTCAAGAAGCGAGATTATCTTCTCATCTTCCGCGTCTGCTTCTCTTGAAGCGTCAAAAAGAGCAACCACTATGTCACTCTCGTTTATAGCTTCAAGCGAGCGTTCTATGCCTATGCGCTCTATCTCATCACCAGCTTCACGGATTCCCGCGGTGTCAACTATGCGTATCAGGTGCGTGCCGATTTTTACCTGCTCTTCTATAGTATCTCTTGTCGTTCCGGCTATATCACTGACTATCGCACGGTTGTAGCTTAACAGTGCATTCAGTAACGAACTTTTGCCGACGTTTGGCTTACCGACGATCGCTACTTTAAAGCCCTGCATCAACCCCTCTCTTGCCCTGCTTGCAAGAAGAGTCGATGTTAACGAACTTTTAAGTTCTTTTAATTTTGCTTCTATCTGCGCTACGAGGTCCTCTGGCAGATCCTCTTCCGCATAATCTATGCTCACTTCAGAATAGGCGAGTATATGGATGATCTCATCGCGTATTTTTTCAATGTACTCTTTAAGAGATCCTTTCATCTGACGAGCCAATATCTTTGCCGCATCTTCGCTTTTTGCCTCTATAAGCTGTGCGATTGCTTCGGCTTCACTCAGATCGATCCTGCCGTTAAAGAAAGCTCTTTTTGAAAATTCCCCTGCAGTTGCAAGTCTTGCTCCATATGCAAGTGTGGCTTTTAGTATACTTTGTGCGACTATAAAGCCGCCGTGACACTGGATTTCAACTACATCTTCAGCCGTAAAAGAAAACGGGGCCTTGAAGTAGATGAGTATAGATTCGTCAATTAGTTCGCCGTTTTGGTCATAGATGTTTGATAGTTTCGCGTATCTTGGGGAAAAGTCTTCTCTTTTGGTGAGTTTTTTTGCAATATCCAAAGCTCTCTCTCCGCTTATGCGGATGATTGCTATAGAGCCTATGCCATTGGCTGTCGCAATGGCACTTATGGTATCTTCACTCATCTCTTAGTTGTGGTAATCGTTTATGATGATAAATTTAAGCCCGTCACGCGTAGAACGGACTGCCACATATTTGTTCGGGTATTTCTCTCTAAGCTCTTTAAGCGCTATCTGGATCAAAACACCGTCAAGTATTTTTGTCTGTGCTCTGCCGTCTCTATCTACATTCTCATAGACCGCAGTCAAGTATCTGGCTACAGACTCCTCTTGATTTTTTAAAAACTCTGCTATCTCCAAACGCAGCTGAAGCTGGTACTTAGTGTTTATCCAGTTAAAAATCATATACGAGAGTGCTTTGTATCTATATCCCTCTTTGCCTATAAGAAGTGCCGCATCTTCGCCTTTAAACTCAACAAGAAGCGTATCCTCATCGTATGCGCTCACCTCTATCTTATCTATTTTAAAACAGATAAGACCAAAGAGCTCATTTATCTCTTTTTCAACTTTTTTAGCGACCTCGTATGCACTAACCACTCTAGAGCTGCCTTCTTGCTTTTCCTCTTCATCTTCTTCATAATCGGCTGTATAATTAATGTCTTCCATATCGTAATCATCATCGTCTTGCATGCTGACAAATGATTCAGGCATTATTGTGTCGTTGATTATAGTCTGTGCACTTTTTTTTGTATCTTTGTTAGAATCTTTTTTAGGGCTTTTTTTCTCATGGTTCTTAAATTCTGGTTTCTCTTTTTTTACGAACTTTGTTTCACTCTCTTTTGTCTCTTGCTTTTTCTTAGCTGCAACAATAATCGCGCTCTTTTTAAAAAGTCCCATAAAGCCGCTGCTAGGACTCTGCACTATCTCGATCATAAGCTCGCTTGCCGAGCATTCTAAAGCAGCTGCGGCATCCTTGCAAGCTTGCTCTAGAGTAGTGGACTCTATTTTAATCATCTTTTTTCTCCGCATGCTTATGCGCTGCGATCTCTGCTTCTTTAGCATTTTTGAACTGCTGATTTACAATAAACTGCTGTGCTATAGAGAAGAGATTGTTTACAAACCAGTAAAGAACCAATCCTGACGGGAACGTTAAGAAAAAGAACGTAAATATTATAGGCAGGAACTTAAATATCTTTTCCTGCATAGGATCGGTAAAATTGCTAGGCGTCAACTTCTGCTGATAATACATTGAAGCACCCATTAAAATAGGAAGGATAAATGTAGAATCCATTCTAGATAAGTCGTCTATCCACAATGCCCACTCTGCACCCTGCAGCTCAACCGCATTTAGAAGTACGCGGTAGATCGCAAAAAATACCGGGATCTGAAGCAGCATAGGAAGACAACCTCCAAGAGGGTTCGCTCCATGCTTTTTATATGTATCCATAACCGCTGCGTTCATACGCTGAGGATCACCTTTATACTTTTTCTGAAGCTCTTTTATGTGTGGGGAAAGATCCTTCATCTTCTGCATAGAGACCATACCCTTGTATGTCAAAGGATAAAGAACCGTTCTGATAATAAGCGTAAGCGCTACAATAGACCAGCCCCAGTTGCCAAAAATACCATGCAGCCATGATAGAAGCTGAAACAGAGGTTTTGATGCGAACGTAAACCATCCATACTCGATAGCGTTTGTAAGAACAGGATCTATATTATGAAGTGTCTTATACTCTTTTTGTCCTACATAACCGCCAAAAGACATATTTTGAAGTGCTTCAAAATAGATGACCGGGTCATCGTTTCTGTCTCTCTCTACGATTATATTCGTGTCTTTTGCAAATCCGTACATAATCGTTGCAGAGTATTGGTCAAATGCAGAGATAAGTTCAACGCCCGTAAATGTTTTTCTTCCTGCAGCATTGCCGTCTTCTATGATCGTTACAAGCTCATCGTCAGTATAGACCATAGCGCCAGATACTGTCATCATCTGCTCTGTAATACGCGGTCTTTGTCCTAAGTATACAAAATATCTCTTATCTTCAGAAAGCGAGATCTTTACATCGTAATGCCCGTCTGCAAAAAAGAGGATCTCTTTTGTAACTCTCAAGCTAGGCAGTTCCTGAGTCAATACTATTTTTTGGGAACCGTCTTTTAAAGAGACCTCTGATGCCGAAGCCTTGTAAGGCACCTTTGATGCTTCGTCATTTAAATTTGGATCTAAAAACCTTATAAAAAGCGGCTTTGGTCCTGCATCTGCAATAAGCTGTGCATGCTTGTCGTCTTTGTCGTTATACTTGTCTTGAAGCAGTACTTTTGAAGAGATACGCCCCAGTGTATCCAACTTCATTATAAACTTGTCACTTGTTACGGTAACCAAAGTACTTAAATCATTTACAGCCATCTTTTCATCAGTTGAAATCTCGTGGCTTACAACATCTTCTACTTTAACTGCCGCAGGTTTGACGGACGGTTGCGATGTTTGAGTTTTTTCTACACTTTGAGCGTTTGCCTGATTGTTTTTTGCACTTTCTATCTCTTCTGGTGGAAATATAAGCGTATACACTACGAAAAACAGAATTGAAAGCACTACTGCTATCGTTAATCTTTGATTTGGTGTCATTTTGTCTAACACATTTTACCCTTGAATGAAAAATTTTTTATGATATAAAAGCGGTTTTTTTTATTTGGAACCAACCAATATTTTATAGAATCAACCCCTATTTTTGCGGGCTTTAACGAGAGTTTGTCAAGTACCGGGTACTCGATACCGCCTTGGAAAAATTGATTACAACGAAGTATTCTAGTAAAAGTGTGGTAAAAAGCACTTGAAATGGAGTTATTTTCGAAGTTGATTCTTGCATATTCACTGCAAGATGGGTAATATCTGCAACTGCCGTATCCTATAAGAGTAAAAAACTTCTGATAAAGCCACAAAATCTTAAGCAAAACCTTCCTAATCATTGGGCTCTTTCTTTATTGCATTTAAACGATTTAAGATCTTTTGAAAATCATTTTTAAGTTTTTGGTGTGTGACTTCATTGATTGTTTGTTTGGCTACAAAAATATATGTGCCGTCTTTGAGAGATGGTGAGAATTCACGAAAGAGAGCTCTAAGTCTTCTTTTTGCTCTATTTCTTTTTACGGCATTGCCTATTTTTTTGGTAGCCGTAAAACCCACTTTATGAATCTCGTTAGCGGGAAGAAAAAATAGCACCACACTATCAGAGTGTGCATCTTTTCCTTTTCTATATATATACTGAAACTCTTTATGGAGTTTTAGCGTATAGAAATTTCCTAAACCGACAATTTTTTACGACCTTTTGCACGGCGGCGGTTAATTACGTTACGACCGTTTTTAGTTGCCATTCTTGATCTGAAACCGTGAGTTCTCTTTCTTGGCGTGTTATGAGGTTGGTATGTTCTTTTCATGACATATCCTTCTTTAAAATTAAGTCCGAAATCATATAAGAAAGTTACTTAAAGCGTGGTTAAGATTTCTACTTCAGGGCAATTAACCACACTTATGTAACATCTAAAGATGAATATTAAGATATTTTAACTTTTATCTCACCCTCTTCATAATCAAACTCTACACTTGAACCCTCTTGAACTTTACCCTCGAGTATCAATTCTGCAAGTCTGTCTTCAACTATCTCATAAAGAGCTCTTTTTAGAGGTCTTGCCCCGTAAACCGGGTCAAATCCTGCTTCGGCTATATATGCTTTTGCACTTTTGCTAAGTGTAAGGGTTATATCTCTAGAGGCTACTTTTTGAGCTATCTCGCTAAAGAATATATCTACTATTCCTACTATCTGCTCACGTCCAAGCGCATTAAATATAACTATATCATCAAGCCTGTTTAAAAACTCCGGCTTAAACGCTTTTTTAAGCTCGCCCATAACCATCTCTTGAAGCGCATCGGAGTTAGGGTTGTTGATTATCTTGTCACTTGCAATATTTGAAGTGAGTATTATGATCGTATTTGTAAAATCGACCGTGACACCTTTGTTATCGGTCAATCTTCCGTCATCTAAAACCTGCAGCAAGATGTTAAAAACATCAGGGTGAGCCTTCTCCACCTCGTCAAACAATATTACGCTGTAAGGCTTTCTTCTAACCGCTTCGGTCAGCTGTCCGCCCTCTTCGTATCCGACATACCCGGGAGCTGCTCCAACAAGTCTTGAGACTGCATGCTTCTCCATATATTCACTCATATCTATGCGGATCATAGCATCCGGCGAGTCGAACAGAAACTTAGCCAATGTCTTTGCCGTTTGTGTTTTACCGACACCGGTAGGTCCTAAAAATAGAAAACTTCCGATCGGAGAGTTGCCGCTTGAGAGCCCGGCTTTGTTTCTTTTTATAGCGCGCGCCACTGCATGTGTAGCTTTGCTCTGCCCCACAACCTCTTTGTTTAGTTCATCCTCTACATTCAATATCTTATCTTTATCGGCTTGAAGCATCTTTTTAACAGGGATACCTGTCCACCTTGAGATAATAGAAGCTATCGACTCCTCATCTACACTGTTCTTAAGAAGAGTTCCCTCTTTTTGCATTTTAGCCCAATCTTCGCTTAACTTCTTTTCCTCGGCCTGCAGCTGTGGGATCTGACCATACTCTATCTCCGCTGCTTTGTTAAACTCCGACGCATTTTTGGCAAGATTTGCTTCTCTTCTTTTTGCCTCGATCTCATTTTTAATGCTTGATATCTTTCCAAAGACCTCTTTCTCGTATGTAAATTGTGCCTCCAGGCTTCTGATGTTCTCTTCAACATCCGCAAGCTCTTTTTTTATCTCTTCTAGACGTTTTGTATTTGCCGGAGTATCCTCCATCTTAAGCGCTTCCTGCTCGACATGAAGCTCGGAACTTTTTATCTTTGCATTGCTTAGAGCATGCGGCTCGGACTCTATCTGCATCTTAAGCTCTGCCGCCGCCTCGTCAATAAGGTCTATTGCCTTGTCAGGAAGGAATCTGTCCGCTATATATCTGTCGGATAACTTTGCAGCTGCGACCAAAGCACTGTCGGTAATGGTTACATTATGATGTGTCTCTAGGCGCTCTTTTATACCGCGTAGTATCTGAAGCGACTGATTGACAGTCGGTTCATCAAGGTTGATCGGCAAAAAACGTCTCTGAAGCGCCATATCCTTTTCAAAATATTTTCTATACTCTTTAAGCGTGGTCGCCCCAATAGTATGAAG
>JBFEYZ010000079.1:0-7690 GCA_041561855.1 Sulfurimonas sp.
AGTGTTTTCATTAGTATAAATCCCCCAGATCGCTATTTAGAGAATCGATCGCTTTTTCTTTACTTATATCGGTAGTCGACTTTATCTCAGAAGCTTCTTCTAGACGCTTCTCATCGCTTTTGTCCCAACCTTTTATATAGTAACTTCCTGCTTTGCCCATTGCAACTTCTTTAGGAAGTATAAATATAGAAGCTTTGTCTGTTACGCACGCCTTTTCGCAAAGCCCGCATCCAGTGCAGGCATCTGCATGAACAAGAGGCGTCAGGTAAGCATGTTTTCCGGTTCTATCATTTTTACTGTACTCGACCGTTATAGCCTCACCTAAAATCGGGCAGGCTCTATAACAGGCATCACACTGAATTCCCCAAAAAGCTATACAGGTCTCTCTGTCAATAACAGCAAGTCCCATTTCGGCTATCTTTATGTCAAGTTTGCCATCTGTAGTCACGCTCTGTTCGTTTAGTGCTCCACTCGGGCAGACAGGCACACACGGAATATCAGGACACATATAACAAGGAATATCTCTGGGAATAAAATAGGGTGTTCCCAAAGGTTTGTTGTCTCCCGGTTTTGCAAGCATCAGAGTATCGTAAGGACATGCTTCTACGCAAAGCCCGCACTTTATACAGGTACGAAGAAAATCATCCTCATTTATGGCAGCGGGTGGACGCAACAAAAGTTGTGAAGCCGTGACTTCATCAACGTATGCGCTCCATATGAACCCGCCAAGCGCAGTTATACCTGCACCTCTTGCCATCCTTAGGATAAATTTTCTTCTATCGTTCTCTGTTTTGCTTTTCATCTATCATAGGCAGTTTATATAAGTAAAACTACCTCTCCTTTTATTTACGCTTTATAGATTTTAACGGCGCATTTTTTAAAGTCAGTCTGTTTTGACATTGGACATGTCGCATCTAGACATACTTTATTGATAAAGACCTTCTCGTCAAACCAAGGTACAAATACCAATCCTCTTGGAGGTCTGTTTCTTCCTCTTGTCTCAACTCTAGCTTTTACTTTGCCGCGGCGAGATTCAACCCAGCATAGTGCACCTTGTTTAAGATCTTTGTTTTCAGCATCTTTTGGATGCATATAACATAATGCTTCAGGTACAGCACGGTAAAGTTCAGGTACGCGCATAGTCATTGTTCCTGAGTGCCAGTGTTCTAGCACACGTCCGGTACATAACCATGTATCGTATTTTTCATCCGGCATTTCCGGTGGATCCATATACGGACGTGCAAATATCTTGGCTTTGTTTGCTAAAGACTTCTTCTCTTTATCTTTAACGCCTTGTAAGTCTCCTGAAGGAAGCGCTTTTGCAAGTGTTCCGTAGAATGCATGCGAATTACCGCTATCTTTCGTAGCTTTTGCAGCATATGGATCGTACTTAGCGTTAAATCTCCATTGAGTCTCTTTACCGTCAACGACAGGCCATTTAAGACCACGGACCTTATGGTACATGTCAAACGGTGCAAGGTCATGCCCGTGACCGCGAGTAAATGCAGCATACTCTTCAAAAAGGTACTTTTGAATAAAGAAGCCGTAACCTTTAAATACTTTTCCGTCACTTCCGACAACGTTTCTGCTGTCTCCGTAACCTTCAGAGTTGTCATACCCTTTTTGTATAGGGTCTTTTTGATCAAGCTTATATGATTTTGCGATATCGTTTGCAAATAGTATCTCATACATAGTAGTGTTTTCATTGTAACCCATAGCTTTTGCCTGATCGATAACGCTAGGAAGAGCATCTTTTCTAGGACCGCTAGGTTTCCACTCGCCCCATACGTCTTTAACAGTAAATCTTTTTGATAGTTCAACCCACTGCCATGTATCACTCATTGCATCACCTACAGGAAGAACCTGCTGTCTCCAGTGCTGTGTACGACGCTCCGCATTTCCGTATGCTCCCCATTTTTCATAGATCATAGCAGACGGTAAAATAAGGTCTGAGACCTTTGCAGAGATACCCGGATAACCGTCAGACGTAACTATAAAGTTGTCCATCTCACGCGCCGCTTTGATCCAGTGACTTGCACTTGCGCTATCTTGATAAGGATTACATACGTTTACCCACGCAAACTTTATCAAGCCGTCTTCTATATCACGATGTATTTTCATAATATGCTGAACACCAACAGGGTTGATTGTTCCCTCAGGTACCATCCATTTGTGCTCTGCAATTTTTCTATGAGCAGGGTTTGCTACCATCATATCTGCAGGAAGTCTGTGTGTAAATGTACCGACTTCACGTGCAGTTCCACATGCTGATGGCTGACCTGTTAAACTAAATGCTCCTGAACCAGGAACAGCTTGTTTGTTCAGCATAAAGTGTACATTGTATGAAAGTGTATTTACCCAAGTACCGCGAGTGTGCTGATTCATACCCATAGTCCAGAAAGATACGACTTTTCTTCCTTTTTCAATGTAAAGGTTTGCTAAAGCTTGAAGTTTATCTTTGAACTCTTCAAGATTTTCATCAGGATTACCTTTTGCAATAGTAGCCGTATAGTGAAGATCATAAGGCTCTAGCGATTTTTTATAATCCTCAAAAGAGATCTCCCAGTGACCGAGCGTACCTGGAGTATGCTGCATTGTATCGCCTGCTTTATAACCGTAAGGCTCAAGAGCAGGACCCTCTTTTTTAGATATGACCTTGCTCATCTCTTTAGATATGGTTTCCATCTCAAGAGCAGTGTATTTACCCTCTTTTAGTGACTTTTCTCCATCTCTTCTCATACCGTAACCGATATTTACAGGTCCGGCAGCAAAGATCATATGCTTTTTGACGAAATCCCAGTCAATAATGCCCTCTTTCTCATCTCTCATTACTATTTCTCTGGCAATATAGTTCCAGATAGCTCCGTCCGTATTTGGAGAGAAGATTATCTCTATATCAGCCAAGTCCGAAGTTCTATGAGTATAGGTTTGAATAGAGACAACTTTTACACGATCAGGATCTGAAAGTTTTCTATCAGTTACACGTGACCATAGAATAGGGTGCATCTCTGCCATGTTTGAACCCCATGACACGATAGTGTCAGTAAGTTCGATGTCATCATAACATCCTGAAGGCTCATCAACGCCAAATGTCTGGTAAAAGCCGACAACGGCAGATGCCATACAGTGACGAGCATTTGGATCGATCGCATTTGATCTAAATCCTGCCTTCATCATTTTTTGGGCTGCATAGCCTTCCATGATCGTATATTGTCCCGATGCAAATATACCGACTCCTTCAGGACCGCTTGCTTTCAGTGCTTTTTTGATGTTTATTTCCATCTCGTCAAAAGCTCTTTTCCATGATACAGGAGCAAACTTACCTTTTTTGTCGAAGTTACCGTTAGCATCGACTCTTAGAAGCGGTTGAGTTAGCCTGTCGGCACCATACATGATCTTTGCATTAAAGTAGCCCTTGATACAGTTAAGACCACGATTCACCGGTGCTGCCGGATCCCCTTTTACAGCAACGATTTTACCGTTCTTCGTTGCCATCATAATACCACAGCCCGTACCGCAGAAACGACAAGCCGCCTTGTCCCATCTCCAGTCGCCTTCAGCTTGGTTTGCAGCTGCTTCAACTTCTGACGGTATGCTCATACCGACAGCCGCTGCAGCAGATGCCGCCGCTGAACTTTTAAGAAATTCTCTTCTTGAAAGTGACATATTTTCTCCTCTTTTAATTTGTAAAGCGCAATTTAGGATTAAACTGCGTCTAAATTTTTTGTTAAGGTGTCCATTAACGAAGCTATGTTATCACTTTAGAGGAATTAAAATCTTTGACTTAAGTCAAATAAGTAGTTTTTGCAATTAAGATAGGATTAATTTAATAAGAATTTTTAATATAGGCTGTGCTTAGAATACCCATAACTTTTTAGGATTTAAGCACTTGACAGTTTTTAAGAAGCTCGTCTAACTCTTTTTTCAGGTTTGTAAGTTTTTTTGTGGAGTTCATCAGCTCTTCCGTAGAAGCTATTACCATGTCTTCACTATTGTCCAGATGTTTGCAGGCCATTGATTTATCTTTAAGTTCACCCAGTATGGAGTCGAACTCATCTGTCAGCTCTTCAAGCTTTGAAGAGGCTTTTTGAGACTGAAGGAGCGCTTCGTTTGAGTATTCGACCGCAGAGTTTATCTTGTTGATGAAGCAGTTGATAGTGTCGCTTACCTCTACGATCTCGCTTTCACTTTCAGCCTGAAGCTCTATCGGGGTAAGGCTTGATATGTCCTCGTTGTCCGCAAGCATCTTTGAGTACTGCATAAATGCATCTGCATGAGATTCAATTGCTTTAAGCTGCATGAAAGAGTATATGAAGATAAGAAAAAGAAGTACGCCTGCAATGTATTGAAATGTTCGAATAAAGTTTATCTTTCCTTCACTGTGATCTGTATAGAGCGTTACAAGCTTATCTACATTCTCAAGAAGAATACTGTTGTTTTTGTGTACAGACTCAATGATTTCACTCATCCTCTGTTTCTGCTTAGCTTCTGCCGCAAGCTGTTTATACTCTTTAATATCTGTATAAAAGCTGTTCCATAGTTTTTCAACATATTTTAGCTGGTTGGATATTTCGCTTGTTGAAACTGCAGATATCCCTTTTGTTTTATCGCCGTTTTTTAGAGTATTTAATCCATATATAAATTCAGCAGTAGCTTTATCGGTCTCACTAAAATTATAGGTGCCGCTGTACTGTATATAAAAAATGGATTTTGATATCTCCTGAGTCAGCATTCTCTGCTTTCCGGCAATATTTATTACCAGAGCATCCTTTATATTTTGCTGGGTCAGATATATTGTCGTTCCAATAACGCCGACAACCAAAAGAATAAGCAGAGCGCCTATGACCTTGATCTTTGTGCTTATCTTATTAAATTTTAACATTGCAGTAACTACCCCTTAATTATTTTGTTGAGTTTTTCATTATCTAAAACAACAACATCGGAATTTTCAATATCTATTATATTGTTTCTCTTTAGTTTTTTCAAAACTCTTGAGAGAGTCTCAGGCTGAATATGCAGCATAAAAGAGATCTCGTGTCTTTTTAGAGAGTTGAACATCTCTAGGTCATTTTGAAGCGTAAATGCCACTTTGGCCGTTGCGTCAAAGACAAGCTCTCTGTTTACTACGCAGTGAAGCTGCTGGGTTTTTAAAAGTATTTCATTTATAAACTCGTTATTTAGGATATTCTTGGAGAGAAACTCTTTTTTAAACTCCGTAAAATCAACTTCAAGAACTATGCTGTCTTCCATAAACTCAGCATTTGAAAAGCAGTGAATAGAGTTGTCATCAAGCGTCGTAAGCTCTGAAATAAGTGAGTTCTTGTGTATGTGATAGAGAAATATCTCATTTTCAAACTTGTCTATCTTGTAAACTTTTAACAGTCCAGATACCAAAAAAAAGATTCTGTCGTTTATGTCGTTCTCGTAGTAGAGGATGGAGTTCTTTGGATATGATGTTATTTTAGAGATGCTGTTTATGGTGCCAAGCTGTTCTTCGTTAAGTGAGCTAAAAAATGATAGTTTTTTTATTAGTTCTAGCTTCTCATCCATAATATAGTTTGCTGCTTCTTCGTAGTGGTTTTGATAGATTTTCGTTTAAACTTAAAAATATGTATCGGGCATTTTAGCATAAAAAAACTTCTTTTTTATGAAAATAATATTTAGTGGATACATTGTAGCATAGTAAACAAATTGAGTTTTTGGAAGTTCATATTTTAGGGATTTAAAAGATATGGCTCCGAATACTGGATTCGAACCAGTGGCCAAGTGATTAACAGTCACCTACTCTACCGCTGAGCTAATTCGGAATGTTTGATAGGTCGGAATTATACTCAATGGGTTTTAAAAAGTCAAGAATTTTAGGCTCTACTTGGAGCGTTTTCTCTTCTCGTTTTCGTGCAGGATCAAAAACTCCAGGTTTCCGACCTTTTTTGTAACTATTTTTGTATCAGACATTAGCTTTTGGAGCCTTTTTTTACTATCTTCATCAAAGAGCAGGTTGATGTCATCCATTGTCAGCGGTCTTTTGTCCAATGTGTTCAATATTTCTTCGTCATCATAGTGGCTGTTGTTTGGTTCTGCATGAACTCTTGAAGCTATATGGATGGGAAGAGAGGCGTCAAATAGAAGAGATGCGTCATGAAGCTCTTTGTAGCTCAGACCGCTTACCGGATATGCAGGCGGGCGGTCTATCGTACCAAGATCGATCCTTGCGACGTTTAGTTTTAGTAAGACATCGTTTAGTTTTTTTATCTCATCCGGAGTATCGTTTAGTCCGTGAACAAAGAGTATTTCTATAAAGAGTTTTCCCTTGAACGCCTTACTGAACTCTATGACTTTTTGGACAATATCTTTTATCTCTATGCCAGCGTGCGGCCTGTCTATTCTCTTAAAAACACTCTCGCTTACGCCGTCAAGAGAGAGTTTGACCTGATCAAGTTTTAAAAGAGAGTTGAATACTTTCTCATCTACAAGCGTTGCACTGTTTGTGAGTATGAGTGTTTGAGTACCGTCTTTGATCTTGTTTATCTCATTTATAAGTTCATCGAGATATGGGTAGAGGGTAGGTTCACCGTTTGCGGTAATGGTTATGACGTCTATCTTGTCGTTTAGGTGCTCTTTTAGCTCGGTAATGATTGTAGAGACCTCTACGACGTTTGTCTGTTCGTTTATCGTAGCGCTTGGAGCAAGTTCGCAGTAGAGGCAGTCAAAATTGCACTGTTTTAGCGCCGGGGAGAGGTCTATACCCAAAGAAGAACCGAATCTTCTTGAGTTTATGGGACCGAAAATAGTCTTCACTTACTTTTTACTGACCCTGTGGCATTCAGCTATAAAGTGCTTTGCGTTTTCAACAGGAACGTCAGGGAGGATGCCGTGACCTAGGTTAAATATGTGTCTTTTTCCGCCCATTATATCTTGCAGAGCTTCTACGCACTCTGTAGTTGCTTCTTTTGAATATAATCTGCACGGCTCCATATTTCCTTGAAGAACGTATCTCTCTCCTAGTTTTTCTTTTGCAAGACCCATAGGAGTTGACCAGTCAACACCGAATACTTCAAAATTACCGTAAACTTTATCTAAAAATGCAGGTATTCCTTTTGGGAACATAATTATAGGGATATGAGGATACTTAGCTTTTAAGTAGTCTGCTATCTCGACCATATATTTCCATGAGAACTCGTCATATTTTGCAGGCTCGATAGCCGCTGCCCACGAGTCAAAAATCTGAACAACGTCAATGCCGGCTTCAATCTGTTTTTCCATATAAAATTTTACGACTTCTGTCACTTTTGCAAGTATTTTATGAAGAAGCTCAGGGTTAGAGTACATCATTTTTTTACAGATGTTGTAAGTCTTTGTGCCTTCACCCTCTATCATATAGGTTGCAAGAGTCCAAGGAGCACCTGTAAAGCCAATAAGAGCTTTGTCGTCCGCAAGCTTTTCTTTTATAAGCTTGATCGTGTCGTAAACATAAGTAAGTTTGGATGCAGCTTCTTCACCGCCGAGGAGTCTGTTTAAATCTGCTTCTGTTTTGATTGGGTCGTTAAATTTAGGACCTTCACCTTTTATAAACTCTAGATCCATACCCATTTCATCAGGTACAACCAATATATCGCTAAATAGTATAGCTGCATCTACTCCAACTATATCGACAGGCTGAAGCGTGACTTCGCAAGCTTTCTGCGGGTCA
>JBFEYZ010000080.1:0-7644 GCA_041561855.1 Sulfurimonas sp.
CAATTGCGATCTTATTGGCTATATGAGGTATAGTTTTAAGTGATATTTTCATCGATAGACCTTACTTGTTTAGAATTAAATTTTTGTATTTTACAATAAGTAAGGTTAGTTTACGATTAGAAAAAAGTTATTTTGACAAAAGTATGCCAAGCTTTTCTAGCTGCTTACGTTTGAGTCGAAGTACTCTTCAAACATATTTTTTGTCAGCGGCTTGGAGAAGTGATAGCCTTGAAGTATATTACACTCCTCTTTGATCAGAAACTCTTTTTGTTGCTGGGTCTCAACACCCTCTGCAACTATCTTAAGATTTAAATTTTTGGCAATATTCAGTATTGTTTTTACCATATTTGTGCCATCTTTTGAATCATCCAGCTCAGATATAAACGATTTGTCGATTTTCAACTCATCTATAGGGATCTGGCGCAGATAACTAAGAGATGAGTAGCCCGTACCGAAATCATCCATCGAAAAACGTATGCCGCACTGTTTTAGCCTGTTCATCTTCTCAATGATTATAGTTACATCTTCTGCTACACTGGTCTCGGTCATCTCAAAAACTATTTTTGATCTTAAAGTATCACTAAGATACTCTCGGCAAAGCTTCTCTACATCATCTAAAAACGTTGTATGGAATATCTGTCTCATACTTATGTTGATAGAGAACTGTTCAAGCTCTATTCCTTTGTCTTCCCAGCTTTTAAATGTCTTAAATGCCTCTTCAAGAATATAATAACCAAGCTCAATAATGATTCCGGTATCCTCTGAGATCGGTATAAACTCATCCGGAGATATATAGCCTAGCTGTTCGTTGTTCCAGCGGGCCAGAACTTCACACCCTATAACTTTTCCTTTTATATTAAATTGCGGCTGATACATAAGAGTTATCTCTTTATCTTCTATAGCAAAGTGCAGCAATCTTTCAATATCAAGCTTTCTCTCTATTCTGGTTGAGAGTTCATCATTAAACAAAATAACACTGTCTCTGCCCTTTGATTTTGCATCATACATAGCAATGTCTGCCTCTTTTATAAGCGTAGCTGCAGTAATAGCTGGTTTATCTATTATGCTTACCCCGATACTGGCACTTATATATAGGTGGTGCTCATCAATTATATATGTCTGCTTGATACTATCCAAGAGCTTCTTTGAAAACTGCTCTGCATCTGCCACACACTCATCTTTGCTTTTGAATTCGGCACTTAATATACAGAATTCATCTCCGCCGAGCCTTGAGATATTCCCGTTATGCTCCTTTGTAATACCTGCCATTCTTTGAGCTGCCTCTACCAGCAGCTTATCTCCTATATCGTGTCCCAGAGCATCGTTAACCGTCTTAAAGTGGTCCAGATCTATAAGTATAAGATGCATATAACTATTACTGTTCTTCTGGATTTTTATAGCATCTTCAAGCAGATTTATAAAATGACGTCTGTTTCCAAGCTTTGTAAGATAATCTCTATATGCCTGTGCATGGTTTTTTCTTAGATAATTATATGTATTTCTTGAACCGTAAAAAAGAACCCATGCAAGAACAATAGAAAGTACAGCAATAACATAAGAGTAAAATTCTCCTACAAAGACAAGATAAATAGTGATCGGAAGCATAGATGAGATGAGTATCAAGATAGCCAATCTCTTTTCTGAAACAAGAATTGTTGTAGCAACAACCGAAACGCCGAGCTGGGTAAATATCGCCAGATAGTGCAGTTCAATATTATCACGAGTAACATAGATAATAAACATTATTGTCCATGTGGAGAAGTAGAAAAATATAAAATATCTCAGCCTGCTTAACCACTCTTCTTTTTGTCTAAGGGAGTATTCATTCTGAGCGTAATCTCTATACATAGAGTATCCCCAATATGAAACCCAAAGAACCAACACATACCATAAAAGCTCTATAAAGTATGATGAGTAGACTATACCAAAGATTACGTAAGAGAAGGCGGTTGTAGAAAAAAGTACTATCAGAACAAGGATCTGCTTATGCATAAAATCGTAAAAGCTAATGTTTTTAAGCACTAAAAATCCTTGCACTAAATTATATCAAGTCATTCTAACTAATATTTCTTAATGTAAATTATTGTGACAATATTAATGTAAGCTCAGATGCTTTTTTTGCATCCATTTTACTCAAAATAGTTCCGACTGTTTTTGGTTTTAGAGAGGAGAGTATAGCTGCGGCATCCTGCGGGCTCATCTCTGAAAGTACGCTTGCAGCGCTTGCAGCTTTCATTTTTGCAAAAGTTTCGGACATTTTGTCCATTTTTACATCTTTTATCTCTTTTAAAATTTCTTCGTTTCTATTGAGCATCTTTTTTACGGACTTCTCTTTAGATGAAATTTCTGAGAGTTTTCTATCAACTGCCTCTTCATCTTGAGAGACTTTAGCCTCTCTTTTTTTAAGCAGTTCTTCCGTCGCAGTCTTTAATGCGCTAAGAGCTTGTTTCTGCTCGTCGATTCTCTCCAGCTCAACAAGAAGTTCGCTTTTTCTCGCTTTAAATATCTCCGTACACTCAAAAAGCTTATCGCTTGTCTCCAACGCACTTAAAGAGGTTAAAGTAAATAGAAGCGCTGTTAGTAGTTTTATCATCTTTTATTCCCGTTGTAAGTCATTAAAGCAATTTCGTCCAGATTTTTTGCCTCTGCAGTTTTTCTCTTCTTGATCTCCTGCTTTATCTCTTGAAGCTCCAGATATTGAAACTTTTCATGCTCCAGCATATCCGCTTTCAACTGCTTTTTCGCCTGATCAACCTGATTTGAAGCAAATTTTACCCACTCTTTATTGTGGTTTATAAGTTCTCTTTGAGAGTCCAAAAGTACTCTTGAAGCAAGCATTTCACCCATCTTGCCGCTTTTTGGAGGCTCTACGTCCTTTAAAGACCTGTAAGACAACTCAAGAGCCATCGCCGCACTGTTTAAGTTCCCATTTGCTTTTTGTAAAAACTGTTCGCTCTTTTGCATTGTGTTCTTTTTAAACTTAACCAATGGAGTAAAGCGGGTCTTCACAATTTAATCCTTAATTTTAGATTTTATCTACAAGATTATTGTATCTTCTCTCTCCGGAGATGTTGATATTATACCTACTTTTGTTTTTGTAATCTCTTCAATTACTTTAACGTACTCTTGCGCCTCTTTAGGAAGATCTTCAAATTTTCTAGCTCCGGCAGAGTTATTCCACCCTTTAAATGATCTGTAAACAGGCTTTACGTCATCCAGATTTTGAGGGAGATAATCTATCTCTTCGCCATCCAATTTATACGCGACACAGATCTTTACCTCTTCAAACCCGTCAAGAACGTCAAGCTTCATAAGTGCCAGTTCGTCACAGCCGTTAAGGCGGCTTGCGTATCTGCATGCAACCGCATCAAACCAGCCGCATCTTCTGGCACGCCCTGTAGTTGTTCCAAATTCGTGCCCCTGTTTGCCGAGTCTTTTACCGTCTTCGCCTAGATCTTCGCTTGGAAACGGACCGTTACCGACACGCGTACAGTACGCTTTTACTATACCTGTTACTTTACCTATATCTTTAGGGTTTATTCCAAGACCCGTACACGCTCCTGCGCTTACCGTTGAACTTGAGGTAACATACGGATAGGTTCCGTGATCGATGTCAAGCATTGTACCCTGAGCGCCTTCAAGCAGAACTCTTTTGTTCTCTTCATCAAGCGCCCTCCAGATCATCTGCGTAGTATCTGTTATAAAAGGAGCAAGTTTAGCCTTATAGCCTTCCAGCTCACTTAAAAGCTCTGCTTCGTTTGGTGTTTGGATTTTTAAGACATCGAATATCTCTCTGTTCTGTTCAAAATAGCTCATGATTGATGAGCAGAGTTTTGCAGGGTTTAAAAGCTCACCGACTCTAACCCCTATACGGTTGATCTTGTCAGAATATGCAGGTCCGATTCCTTTGCCGGTAGTTCCTATCGCCTTCTCGCCCTTTAACTTCTCTCTTGCCTGATCTATCATAGCGTGGTAAGAAAGATTTAGATGAGCTTTATCGGAAATAAAAAGTCTTCCTTCCAGAGCGTCAAACTGCTCCATCTCTTTTATAATAGACTCCGGAGATAAAACGACTCCATTTCCTATAACATTAATGGCCTTTGGGTTCAGTACCCCTGAAGGAATGAGATGAAGGGCATATCTCGTCCCGTCAACCCAGATAGTATGCCCTGCATTGTGTCCGCCCTGGCTTCTGCAAACCATATCATACTCTTTTGCAAGCCTGTCTACTATCTTGCCTTTTCCCTCATCGCCCCACTGTATACCAACTATTAAATCCGCTTTCATCAATTATCCTCTTTTACTTCGCTTTTGTCTCTATTAAAACATCTGTATAGATTGCAAAACCCACAGAACTTAGCTCTGAATTTTTATATCTTCCGCCTCTTGCATAAACCTCGTTTTTATCTATTACCCTGAAAAACAGTTCATCATAGTAGAGCATTTTTGCATAGTAGAGCGGTGCCAAAACACTGTTTTTACATGAAATTGCATCACATAGGTTTTTCATCTTCAAAAGCTCTGCTTTTATCTCACTCGGAACTATATCAAGCAACTCGTCTACCTGATGCTCATGCTGGAGATATACAAGCTTCTCTATCCAGTCAACTTTTAAATTTAAAAACTTCTCTATATTTACATGACGAAAATCTTCAAGCGTTAACTCATCAAACATTGAGACCAAGAGTTTTGGTATCATCATATTTGATATCTGAACAAGAGGTTTTACCTCCAGAGCATCAAATATCTCTACTGCTATATTTAAAACCGATGAGAGTTTGTTCTCACCCATAAACTCTACGCCTATCTGATACTGCTCATCTGTAGGATAACGAAAAACACTCTGGATATAGAACCATTTTTTATGCTCTGTATTACGTCCAAGCCTCTTCTCTATGATTCTTACCACGTCTATTGTTGAATCTGCTCTTAGAGAGATGGAGTTGTTGTTCTCGTCATTTACTTTGATCAGCTCTCTTTCATCTGCAATACTTTTGTGCTGATGATATGAAAATATCGGAGTGACTATCTCCTCAAATCCTTTAGAGTACAAAATATCGCTAGCAACTTTTTCTATCTCTCTTTTTATCTTAGCACTGTTGCCGAAGTAGAGTTTTGAACCGCTAGGAATCTCATGCTCTAAAATCATCTATATACCTACTTTGAAATATTTTTCGTTAAATACTCTGTTTGCAGTTCCGTCATAAGGTCTGCGACCGAGTTTTGCAAGAGCTAGTTCAACAGAGTTTACAACCCACGCCATCTCATACGGAGCGATAAGCCCCATCTGGTTTATACGGAAGATCTTTCCGTTTAGATGATCCTGTCCACCTGCTACATTAACCTCAAAATCAGTTTTTAAAATCTTTCTGATCTGAGATGCTTCTTCATCATCTATTGTAGTCATGGAGAGCGCAGGAGATTTAGGGTATACATGCAGACCAAGGGCTTCAAGAGCAGATTTTACAGCATCGGCTCTCGTCGCAGTCTCTTCGTATAGTTTTTCTAAACCGCCCCTCTTTTCTATCGTCTCTAGTATCTCTAAAAGACCAATAGTAAGAGTTGTAGCCGCCGTCCATGCAGTAGTATTCTTTCTTTGGGACTTTATCTCTGTTGCAAGGTTAAAGTAGTATCCTCTGCCTGTACCGATCTTCTCTATTGCCGCATTGCTAAGTCCCAAAATCGCAAGTCCCGGAGGGAGCATAAGAGCTTTCTGGCTTCCAGCGATAAGACAGTCGATATTTGTCACGTCTATAGCCTCAACGCCCACGGCGGTAATACCGTCGGCTATGATCATTATATTTGGATTGATCTCTTTTACAGCCTTTGCAATAGCCTCAACAGGATGACGCAGACCGCCTGCCGATTCACTTATCTGAATTGCGATGGCATCAATGTCCGAGTTGTTTTTAACAGCCTCTACGACTGCTTCTACACTTACCGGTGTGTCCCACTCATTTTTAATCTCGATACTGCCAAGTCCGTGAGCAACAGCGATCTTACCGAATCTCTCTCCGAATTTTCCCGAGTTTACATTTAAAAGGGTATTGCGGCATAAGTTTATTATAGCGGCTTCCATTGCACCGGTTCCGCTGGATGCAAGCATTATAACCTCATCACTCCCGAAAAGATTAAAGAGATATTTTCTTGTTTTTTCAAAAATAGCCTCAAATTCAGGAGTACGATGATGCATCGTCTCATCACTCATTGCATTACGAACATTTTGAGGTACCGGGGTCGGTCCGGGAGTAAAAAGTAACATATAAAAGTTCCTAAATAGATTATGATTTAAAACCCCGCATTATATCCAAATAACTTAAAGACTCACTTTAGGGCATCTCTAATTTTATGCTAGAATTGCAGCAAAGTTTCCAAACTTATCATCAGGCAAAGGCTTTCATGACGGTATACGATTCGATAATTTTAGGCATAATTGAGGGCTTTACGGAGTTTCTGCCCATCTCTTCTACGGGACACCTGATAGTAGCAAGTGAGTTTTTGGGCATTGAGCAAAATGCCGTCAATAAAGCTTATGAGGTAATTATCCAGTTTTCTGCAATTTTAGCTGTAATCTTCAACTATAAAGATAAATTCACTATCAAAAAAGTAGATCTATGGATGAAAGTTTTTGTAGCATTTCTGCCGCTTGCTATTATCGGTTTTATCTTCTCATCCCAGATAAAAGAACTATTTAGCGTAAATATAGTCGCCGTTATGTTTATAGTCGGCGGGATAATTTTTTTGATCGTAGAGAAATTCTTTGTGCATGAGGATAAACAGACGATCCATGACGTAGAAGAGGTAACGCTGAAACAATCTCTTATAATAGGTATTGCTCAGGTTTTTGCGCTTATCCCGGGAACAAGCAGAGCTGGTTCAACTATCATCGGTGCTCTTCTTGTTGGATTAAGCAGAAAAACAAGCGCCGAGTTTAGTTTTCTGCTCGCTTTTCCTGTTATGGGTGCCGTTGCCGCTTACGACCTGTTAAAATATTATCAAGATTTTACAGAAGCAAATCTCACCGTTTTAGCGGTCGGATTTGTTACATCATTTATAGTCGCATACCTGACAATAAAACTCTTTTTAAAATTTTTGGAAAAATTCACATTCGTCTCTTTTGGGGTTTATAGAATTATTTTCGGTGTTGTTCTGCTGCTGATGTTTAACTGATCTCAGCCCTATAATAACTCTGGAATAGCATTTGCTTATGGGGGTTATAATTTATAGGGGAACAAGATGCAGACTATACAAAGATACAACTCCAAACTGGAGAGTTTTTTAACAAAAATAGAAGATGCTCTTTATATGCTCAGCAGAAAAATTCTATAGAACTTCTTGCAAAATTGTAAGAAGTTCTATAGGAACTATTATAGTGTCTGCAGAATTATTTTTGCCAGACTTAGCGCTTTTGCACGGTGAGAGATACTCTTTTTTATCTCATCGTCCAGCTGACCCAATGTTTTGTCGTACCCAAGCGGAATAAACATAGGATCATATCCAAAACCTCCATCTCCGACAGCTTTTGCCATTGCCTCTCCGCGGATTTGGGCGAGCAACACTGCCTCTTTAAAACCAATCACGCCAGAAGCAGCCATTGCCGAGATTTCCCCTAACGAGTGCCCTGCCGCATAGTCGGCTTTAACA
>JBFEYZ010000081.1:0-7632 GCA_041561855.1 Sulfurimonas sp.
AGTGAAGGTATCTGCACATCCGTGAAGTTTTCAAAAGAACTTTTAACGTCTTCATGCCAACCGCGCATCTCTTCAAACTTTTCTAAAAACCTGTTCTGGTTTATCAATATAGAATCAAGTGCCTTAATATCATGCTTAAATCTTTCTCTGTTCTCATCTTGTATCTGCTTGTCTTGATTCTGATTTAAGATCATCTTTTTTTCAAGCTCAGAGGTAAACTCTTTAAGCTCAGAGAGCTGTTCAATCAACGCTTTTGTAAATTCGTGTCTGGTCTTTTCCTGTTCTCTTTGCTGTGTTTGATGAAGAATATTCATGATTATGTACAGAATAAGTGAGGTCAAGATAGGGAAAAAGCTCTCTTTTAGAGCCATAAACATATCTATATTATCAGGATGCAGAATAAAGTGCACAACGGCGCTTATTGCACCTATTCCAAGCATAAGAGGGGCATAGTTTATTTTGTTTGGTTGTTTTAAAATCGATATTTGTCTAAGAAAAAGAAGAGCCATCAATGCAAAAGCTATGAGTAAATCGGCATCAAACATCATCTCTCCCTAAATTGAGGTAAAAACATTTTATCATAAAGTTTTATAAAACTATATCTAATACCTCGGCAGGTTTTTTCACGATCAGCTTGGCACTGCTTTTTGGGCTAAAGCCCCATGTGGCAAATATCGACTCTATCCCTGCGCTCTTTGCACTTAAGATGTCTTTTGTGTTGTCTCCGACCATCCATGCCTTGTGACTTTTTGCATCGAATGCATAGTGATTCAATATATGGTGAAGCATCTCCGGACTAGGCTTTGAAGCAGAGACCTTGTCCGCTCCGATAATAACGTCAAAAAGAGGTTTTACTTTTAGATGCTCAAGCATCCTTAGTGCGAACTGTGTCGGAGCATTTGTAGCGACCGATATTTTTATGTTTGATGTTACAAGTTTTTGAAGCAGTTCTTCTACGCCTTCGTATAGATAGACGTTTTTTATGCACTCCTGCTCGTAGTGGGACTCGAACAGATCTCTGTCTTTTGGATGATATGTATGGGTTTCATAAAAAAGCATGGAGAGGTTTCTAACTTCCATATTTATAGCTTCTACTATAAACTCCTCGCTAAGCGGAGGCAACTTGTGATGCATCTCTCTTACGTAGTTTACGGATGCAGTAATATCTTTTTTAGAATCAAGCAGAGTGCCGTCCATATCAAAGATAACGATTTTCATCTCTTTTTTTCTATCTCATTTTCTCATACAGCTCAACTAAAGCATCGACAAAAAAGTCGCTCTCATTTGGACACTCGCATACTCTGTAATCTTTAAAGCCGAGTTCATGAGCAACTTCTCTGTACTCTATCTCCAGCTCAAAATCGGTCTCTGAATTATCAATGGTAAACGCTAATGGAAAAATGATCACCCCGTTACTCTTTACCTCTTTTAGCTTATCTTCAAGCGAAGGAGAGAGCCACTCCATAGGTCCGACTTTTGACTGATACGCCAGATGCACTGCATTAAAGTTCATGCCGGCTTCTTTAAGCATATTTGTCAAGATTCCGACATGTTTATTTACATGACGCTCGTAAACATCACCTCTCTCGATTACTTTTACAGGAAGCCCGTGAGCTGAAAAAATAATATCAAAACCTGGACACTCATCTGCATTTATGCGCTCCCCAATTCTTTGAAGTATCGCTCTATTATAGTTTTGATTTTGAAAAAAATGCTTTATCTCGACTAAGATAGCATCGCCGCCCATTAAGTGGTACTGCTCTTCAAAATCCTCCAATGAGGACTTTGTTGTAGTCGTTGAGTACTGCGGATAAAGAGGGATAAGGTATATCTTTTCAATCTCTTCTTTGTTTAGCCTCTCTATCACCTCGGATGCAAAAGGAGGAGTGTAGCGCATAGCAAAATCGACTATAACATCATCGCCAAGACGCGTTTGAAGCTTTTGAACCAGCTTTTTAGTATGCCCGACAATTGGTGATTTAGAGCCTATCTGTCTGTAAATCTCCTGCGATTTTTCCGTTCTCGTAAAAGTTATCATCTTTGCTATAAAAGCTCTTAGCAACGAACTCTTTACGGTAATTATATTTTTGTCGTTAAACATATTCGTCAAAAAAAGTTCAACCTCTTCAAGATTATTCGGCCCGCCCATATTCAGCAGAACTATCGCTTCTTTTTTCATGACCTAATCCTCTTTGGCTCTCAAGCTTATCTCATAAACTATTTTTTGTAATGGTAGCATATCTTCATATATTTTATAGAGCGTGTCGATTAACTCCTCGCCCTCTTCTATAAGGCTGGGATCTAGTATCTTGTATACCGCCATCCCTTTATAGAGACTCAAGTCCACACTCGGCATATCAGAGTTAAAACCGCGCGGATATTTTTTGTACCCTTTTTCTATCGTTTTATAGCCCATTGCCTCAAGAGTACGTAAAAGTTTGTCGAGTTCTACTCTTCGTCTCTCATCTTTTATATACTCTCTGTAAGCGTCAAGCATCGGTTTTTCAAACCATCTTACACCTGCGGATACGAAAAGCTCATCCGGAGAGAAGTGAAGATAAAACGATGATCTCTGGAGCCTGCTTCCGCTGCCCTGCGTAAAGATGATACCTATTCTTGATTTTAGAGGTGCTTTGTTCGCACCCATTCTTCGCGTGTCTCTGTATATTCTAAAGAGCGACTTGTTTATCTTCGGTTCAAAATCTATTGTCGGCTCTAACGCCATCAAGTGCTCGCCCATCTCCTGAACAAAAGCACGGGAAGGGTTTAGTATATACTCCTCATACTCGTTTCTGTGCGCTTCAAACCACTCTTTATTGTTGTTTTTGCGGATAGCTTCCAAAAAAGGAAGCGTTTTTTTACTAAAACCTAAAAACTCCATACTTAAAACTCTTATGCCAGCTTTCTATTTCTATATGCGATCGCTATTACTATAAAAAGGATCGTATATGTTACCGGAACAAAGTCAGGAATAGGAACAGGATCTCCTTTTGCATAGGAGTGCATTCCAGCAAGATAGTAGTTTACCCCGAAATACGTCATGATCACCGATGTGTATGACAACAATGAAATTACACTGAAGTTAAACTCGCTGTATATCGATTTTATAAAACGTAAATGGACTACTACCGCATAAACTAAAATGGTCACAAGCGCCCATGTCTCTTTAGGATCCCATCCCCAGTATCTGCCCCAGCTCTCATTTGCCCAGACACCGCCTATGAAGTTTCCAAGCGTCAAAAACGCAAGACCGATCATAAGGCTCATCTCGTTTATGGAGTTAAGCTCTTTAATCGATAGCGATATATGCCTTTCATTGTTATTTGTCTTAAATACGAACAGAAGGATAGTTATAAAGCCCAAAAGTGCACCAAGCCCCAAGAAACCGTAACTAGCTGTGATTACGGCAACATGTATACTTAGCCAGTATGAGTTAAGAACAGGAACCAGATTCGTTACCTGCGGATTCATCCAGTTAAGGTGTGCCACAAATAGAATCAAGCCTGTAAGCACGGCAGTTGAAGCCATTGTCATAGATGAGCGTTTAGAAAAGAAAAGACCTGCTAAAATAGTAGCCCAGCTGATATATATCATTGACTCATAACCGTCAGACCACGGTGCGTGTCCCGCAACATACCATCTAAGACCAAGTCCAAACGTATGGGCGATAAAAAGAGCTGTTAAAAGCAACACGGAGCTCTTCTCCAACACTCTGATATTGAGTGCAGGTTTTAGTATCTTTATAAAACTTGCTATTAAAAGTATAAAACCGATCACAAAATAAAGAGGATAGATTCTCTCAAAGATATTTGCATAATTGTAAAGCATCTCTGCTTTTATTCTGCTCTGTGAAGGCATAACAGAGACTCCGTAAAAATTCTGATACTCGGATATTTTTTCTATGGCACTGTTCGCATCGCTCCAGTCTCCTGTCGTCACGCCTTTGTCAAGTGAGACAAAATATTCAAACGCTATCTCCCTGATCTTTATAGCATTATCCTGAGAAAAAGTCTGCAGAGCTTCTATGCTTGGAAACCATTTATTATTCAGATCGTTTGGTTTTGGCCAAATTTTTATAAGGTCGCCCGTATATACCGAGAAGGAGATATTTACTCTCTCATCGACCTCCAGAACCGCTTTATCGAAAAGATCTCTGTTCTTTGGCTCTTTTCTAGCGGCGGTATCGACATACTCGACAAGCTTGTAGGTGCTTAAATCTTGGGGATCAACAAAAAACTGAGTAAACGATGCATGGGTAGCATCTAGTTTTGCTCCTATAATCCTGTTTATCTCTTCATTTTTTGTTCTGATTATCTTAAGGTCTTTATATGCATCAGGCTTTGACATCATCCCTAAAATAACCTGATTTGCATTTAATCTCTCATTTCCCACTTTTAGAGACGAATCCCTGTATATCTTTGCCAATATTTCGTTTGAGAGAGTATCAAGAGGCTTCATCCTCCCTGCACTGTCTTGCACGATAAGCTCACCGAATCTTTTGGCATGCTCTTTATCAAAGGATAGTATCGTCTTTATGACCGGGTCCACATCCTCTGCGTATGTCGGTGCAACGCTAAAGAGCATACCTAGTGCGAGTAAAACACCAACTGCTTTTTGTTCGCTTGCCTTTCTAGCCCTTTGTGATAGCTGTGCAAACCTATTGCTTCTTGAGAAGAGAGACCAGAACATACCTACACCTAAAAGAAAATACCCTATATATGACGGGAGCGTTCCCGGATCGTTATTTACTGAGAGAACAGTTCCCTGTTCATCCTGATCGTATGAAGATTGGAAAAATCTGTACCCGCGATGTTCTAAGATATTGTTCATATATATTCTATAAGGCATACGTATATTTTCCTCTTCGTCTACCAGTTCTACTTCGCTTGCGTATGATGCAGGAGACATAGAGCCCGGATATCTGTCTAGCTGAAAATCTAAAAGCTTGATCCCAAAAGGAAGTTCAAGCACTTTTGAACCGTAGCCTATGTGTACATCAACGCCGTTTACTATATCGTGAGACTCTTTTGCACGTCTGCCAGCCTGACCGAACACAGTCACACTCTTTAAGACCCCTGCCACGTTTATGTCAAATATAAGCGCGTCCATTCCTGGCGACATCGGAGAAGCATTTGGATTTGAAACAAGTCTGGTCTTCGTATGTTTGTAAAAATTTCTAACAACAAAGTTGCTTCCTCCTGCGCCAAAAAGCGTTCTTAATGCTAGGACACTCTTCTCATTCGGAGCGATCTCCCCCTCTTCTCCACCGTCCATCTTCATAAATTTAAGCGCAAAATCATGTTTCATAAAGAGTTCGCCGTTATCGGCATAGAGTGATATAGTCGGTCTTAAAAATATCTTGCCAGAATCAAAATCTATCGCTATGTTCTCATTTTCATAGAATTCGCCTCTGCGAAGCTTTATAGGTTCACTTCCCATCTCGCCTGTGACCATCATATCGACCATCTCAAAGCCGCCCTCTTCGCCCTCTATATAGCTCTCAACCACATCAGGAATATACTCTGTCAGCTTTACACTTACATTTTTGCCATCTATATTTAGTGACGTAGACAAAGAGTTGCCGCTTTTTTTAGAGAGGTATACGCTTTTTTCACTCTCAATTTTTTTCTCATCTACTTTAGCGCTGACGATAAAATATGTATCCATACTAAGCATCGTATTTTTTGTCTCGCCTTCACGAATGTGCATAGTTCCCTCAAATCCTATAAAACGTGTTATTGCCGCGCCGAGCAGTATGATAAGAAATGATAAATGGAAAATAAAGATAGGAGCTTTTTTAACGCTGAACATCTTGTATTTAAATATATTGATGCTCAGATTGACAGCCAGAAGTACCATTAAGACTTCAAACCACAAAGCGTTATAGATGTCGGCTTTTGCCGTTATAGTTCCGTAGTCATTCTCTACAAACGTTGCATAACCGATAGCTGCTGCGAATACAAGCATCAAAACAGCCATCGTTTTCATAGAACTAAATAGCGATAGAAGTAGTTTCATATAGATCCTTATTTAAAAAAGGATATTCTAGTTAAATTTAGATAACGAAGTTTAACTATACCGGCCTATTCTTCCAATTTGAAAGTTATTCTAAAATCACCGCTCTCCAGCTGTTTTGCTTCGTGTGATATCGTGAGTGGAATTCTGTCGTAAAGCGGAAAAGGTTCGTGAAAAAATATTCCGACCAGTCTGTCATTTTTACTCTTTAAAAGAGAAAGTCCTATCATAGTGTTTACCATTGGCTCAGGCGGCTGACACCCCGTAGCGTCATATTCATAGTATGTTAATCCGTCTTCTTCGTATTTATAAAAATCAAGCGTAGTTCTTGGAACCTCAATTAACTCTTTTTTCATTCTTTTACCCCCTTTATTAATTTACTTTGGTTTATTCTAACACTTTATAATTCAAAAAACATTGTCACAAAGCAAGTTTTATCTCAAATCCTTTTCTTTTTCCCTCAAGAAGCTCGACACTTCCACCGTGAGCTTCAGCTATTTGTCTGGATAAAACAAGCCCAAGCCCGTTTCCTTTGACCTTTGTGCTCTTAAACGCCTCAAAAAGTTCTTTGGTGTTCTCAATCATCACGCCGCTGTCATATATATAAAATTTATGAAACTCGCTGTCACTCTCATATAGTATCTCAACACTTCCGTAATCGTTATCATCAAGCTCTATCGCATCGATTGCGTTTGTTAAAAAGTTTGAAAAAAGCATTTCAAGAAGATCTTTGTCGGCATTTAGTATAAACTTCTGCTGCGGGAATATGAATGTTATCTCTTTTGTATAATCGTAGTAACCGACAGCCATATTAAGAGCATCCTGAAGCTCGCTCCACATAAAAGGCGCCTTGTTCGCATGAACGCCTTTGCTGAACATAAGCGTGGCTTTTATTATCCTCTCGATCCTGCATACCGACTTTTGAATCTCCTCCACAATTGCCACGTTTTCAGGAAGCACCCTCTTTTTAAGAGTTGAGCTTAACAGCGAGATAGAGCCTATGGGGTTTCTTATCTCATGAGAGAGATGTGCCGCCATCTGCCCCATTGTTGCAAGATTCTCTTTTCTCTTTTGCTCGGTTATGTCAGTAGCACTCAGAAGCAGCTTCTCTTTGTATGAAGAGCTCTTGATAAGGTAGGATTTTGAGTTGAACTGCACCTCATAATCATCATTTTTAAGCTCCAAAAGTTCAAAGAGCTCACCCAATGATTTTGCCTGGGAATTCTGCAAAAAGACGCCGCCGTCTTTCTCAAGTATCCAAATTGCATTTGGCAAAAACTCTACAACCTCTTCAACAGTGTCCTGCAAGTGGGCATAAGATGCTTTTAGCTCGTTAAACTCTTTCTCGACCTTATAGGTCTGCTCTATGAGAAGATTCAGCTCATCTGGAGTTATGCCTGACATCAGTCGTTAAATCCCAAAATAATTTTATAAAGGCTATATGCATCATCGCTTCCGCAAAGCTCTCTTATTGAGTGCATCGCAAATGTCGGAAGTCCGACGTCCAGTGTCTCAATACCAAGTCTTGAAGCGGTTATCGGACCTATGGTTGAGCCGCATCCCATATCGCTTCTTGTTACAAAGTTTTGAATCGGCTCATTGATAGAAGATGCCACA
>JBFEYZ010000082.1:0-7400 GCA_041561855.1 Sulfurimonas sp.
AGCATGCAAAATCGACTCTTTTATCGCAGTTGGGCTTCCTAAAATACCAAGAACATGGAAGTTATTACATTGAACACCCATCTCGTCAAAAACTTCGCTTGTCAATTTTCTAGTATGAGAAGCTTCATCTCTGCATATCCAGTCAAATGCGAGCAGATCGTCTGCAGTCAAATGTTTTTTCAGCGGTTGGTTTGAAAAAACTACAAGTTCGTCAAGTACCCATTCTCTATAGATAATACCGTCTCTAAATACTGGAGACTCTATAAGAGCGATATCGATCTTTTTGTCTTCAAGCTGGTCTATCATTTCACAAGAGAGGCCGACATTCATATATACGTTGTTGTTTATTCTCTTTTTTATCTCGCTAAGATAGTTTGGCAGAATGTAGTTTCCGATCGCATTTGATGAGCCGATAACAAAAGTAAAGTCTTTATTGATTATCTTCAAGAGCTCTTTTTCGCTGTTTGCTATTGCTTTTTCAAGTCTTAGCGCTATCCTAAAAAGATCTTCGCCTTCTTTGGTAAGAAGTATACCGTTCTTCTTTCTTTCAACTATTTTCGTATCAAGGTAATCCTCGATAAATTTTATCTGTTGAGTAACTGCAGGCTGTGAAATACCGAGTTTTGCGGATGCTTTTGAAAAACTTTTCTCTTTTATGACCATCAAAAAGGTTTGTAGTTTTGCAAAATCTTTTAACATAATAATTCCTATAAGTTTAAATAATAGGCAAAAGTATAACTCATTATTATAATTAATGCAATAGTTTTGTAATAATTTATAACTTTTTAGCTATAATAATTTAAACCAATACGAGTAGTGGCAGAGATATGGAAAAAATATTTAGCAGATTAAACGAGTCGCAAGCCTGTGCTGTAAAGAGAACAGAAGGGCCTGTGCTGATCCTAGCCGGCGCAGGAAGCGGTAAGACTACTACAATAGTCTCTCGTTTGGCATATCTTATAGAGGGAGTCGGGATCCCAGCTTCAAACACGCTTACTCTGACATTTACAAATAAAGCGGCCAAAGAGATGAGAGAACGTTCATATGCGATGATGGACAACCCAGCATATCCTCCTCTGCTTTGTACGTTTCATAAATTCGGATTGCTTTTTTTAAAGTTTCATATACATCTTTTAAATAGAGAAAACAATTTTGTAGTGATCGATACAGATGATAAAAAAAGAATCATCAAGAAGATAAACAGTGAGATACCGACACCGCTGATAGCGAGTGAAATATCAAGATATAAGAGCTCTCTTTTAAGCCCTGATGATGCATATAAGCAATCAGAACTCTTTAATTACCAGCAGATTGCAAAAGTTTATGAAGAGTATGAAGCATATCTTCTGGAGAACAATCTCGTAGATTTTGATGATCTGATAGCTTTGACATACAAGCTTTTAGACGAAAACGAAGATCTGGCTCGTGCAACATCCGAGAGGTATCGCTATATTATGGTAGATGAATATCAAGATACAAACGAGTTGCAGCTTAAACTGTTGCAAAAACTTTGCACTACTCACAACAATATATGTGTCGTGGGTGACGACGATCAGAGTATATACGGATGGAGAGGCGCTCATATAAGAAATATTATGGAGTTTGATCAGGACTTTAAAGATACTGCAATATTTAAACTTGAAGAGAACTACCGTTCCAAAGAGCCAATTTTAAAAGTTGCAAATGCACTTATAGAACATAACCGCTCAAGACTCGGGAAAAAGCTTATTCCTACACGTGGCGGCGGTGAAGATGTAACGGTTTTAAACTCAAGTGATGAGAGCGAAGAGGCAAGAAAGATCGCCTCTAAGGTCACGAAACTTTTAGATTCCGGAGTAAAAGCAGAAAATATAGCAGTTCTTTACCGCGTAAATGTTTTAAGCCGTTCCATTGAGGAGGGGCTTAACCGTGCAGGTATTGCTTACAAACTTGTCGGTGGTCTTAGATTTTATGACAGAGCAGAGATTAAAGACCTCATAAGCTACATAAGAGTGATAACTAATTTTCATGACGACTTTTCATTCAAGCGTATAATAAACAAACCAAAGAGAGGCTTGGGCAAGGCTAGTGTAGATAAAATAGAACTTGCAGCACATGCAGAGGGCACCTCTATGTTTGAGTATATAAAAAAGAGCTCATCACAAGAGTTGGAGCAGCTTGTAAGACAAAAAAATGCAAAAACACTTAAAAAATTTGTAAAAGATATCCAGGCAGTAGCTAAATCTGTAACAGAGTCGACTTATAATTTTATAGATGTTTTAGAGGACACTTTTCATCTCAAAGATATATATAAAGGTATGCCGGACGAGACGGAGAGAATTTTAAATATGGACGAATTTTACGGTCTGTTTAGAGATTTTGTAAAGAACTCTCCCGAATCTTCGCTTGATGAGTTTTTAAATGAACTTACACTTCAAAGCGAACAGGATCAGGTCGAGGGCGAGAGTATCTATATGATGAGCATTCACGCGTCAAAAGGTCTTGAATTTGACCATATATTTATTATAGGAATGGAAGAGGGCTTTTTGCCTCTAGTTGGCGATGGTAGTGATCTTGAAGAGGAGAGACGCCTTGGATATGTCTCTTTTACAAGAGCCAAGGAGACGCTTACTCTCTCTCATGTTGAGAGCAGGTTTTACAAGGGAAGAAGAAGCGACTTGCAAAAGAGCAGATTTTTTAACGAAGCCGGGCTTTGTGAAGGCTCATTGATAGTCGAGAAAAACACCGCTTTTAAAAAGGGTGATCTTGTCAGGCATAAGATATTCGGTACAGGCAGAGTAACGGGAGTAAGCAAATCCGGAAGAGAGTTTAAACTAAATATTAATTTTGCCGGTACAAAGAGAGATATATTGGCATCATTTGTTGAAAGATTATGAATAGGCTTTTTGTTGCATATAAACCGACAGGAGTGAGTTCCAATCTCTTTTTAAGCAAGCTAAAAAGAAAATATAAAACGAAAAAAGCCGGATTTTCAGGAACTCTTGACCCGTTTGCGAAGGGTGTGCTTCTCATAGGGATGGGGTCGCATACGAAACTTTTTCGTTTTTTAAACAAAACACCAAAAGTTTATCGTGCAACTCTTTGGCTTGGGGCAAAGTCAGACTCTCTGGATACGGAACTGATCGAGCATGTCGAGATAGTAAAAGAGTTTAACGAAGCTGAGGTTTTGAGAGTCATAAACTCTTTGGAAGGCGAGCTTGAATATGAGCCTCCGATATTTAGTGCAAAACGTATAGATGGGCAGAGAGCTTATGACTTGGCAAGGGCAGGTAAAGAGTTCACTCTAAATAAAATCCGCTCTACTGTTTATGAGACCAAGCTTATAAGTTACTGCCACCCGTTTATTACTTTTGAAGCAACGGTATCGGAGGGAACGTATATTCGTTCTCTAGGCCTGATTATAGCAAAAAGGCTCGGCTTGGAGTATGGAAGTCTTAGTGCTTTGGAGAGACTTAGCGAGGGACAATTTAGATATAATGACGAAGAACCTTTGGATATTAAAAAGTCCCTAAATATCAGAGAGAATTTTTATCACGGAGATACTGATAATCTAAAATATGGAAGAGTTCTTGCTTTAAAAGAGTTAGAGATTAAAGATGATGGAGTGTATTGGCTTGATAGCGGCAGTTTCATCTCGGTTATAAATATAGCGAATGCAGAAGTAAATTATGAATTAGGTAGGATTGAATGTTAGTACTATCAAGAAAAACAGATGAGGCTATTGTTATTGGGGATGATATTGTAATTAAAGTAATATCCATAGATAAAGGTGTTGTAAAGTTAGGTATCGATGCTCCTAAAAATATCTCTATAGTCAGGCAAGAACTTCTTGAAGATGTAAAAGATGCAAACATAGCATCATCTAAAGAGACCAAGTTAGACGACCTAACCATGCTTAGCGCCATACTTAAAAAATAAGAGAGAAGATGCATGAAGCTCTATAAGGCTTACGCAAAGGTAAATATATTCTTAAAAATTACAGGTAAGCGCGGAAGCTACCATGAGATCATCTCAAGATTTATGAGAGTTGACTCTCTCTATGATGAACTCTCATTTATTCCGAAACAAAAGAGTGAAGATTTTGAGATAATAGGCGATTTCTCATGCAATACCGAACAAAATACGATCTATAAAGCATATATAGCCCTTCTTGAAGTCTTGGATGAAGAGCACGGCGCTTCTTTGAAAAATCTCATGAAGAGATACGGAGTCAAGGTTGAAAAGAGAATTCCGGCATTTGCGGGTCTTGGCGGCGGAAGCAGTGACGCGGCTACTTTTTTAAAGATGTGTAACGAAGTTCTTCATTTGGGACTATCTCAAAATGAGCTTGCGGCAATCGGAGTAAAAGTGGGTGCTGATGTCGCATTTTTTATTTATGGTTATGATAGTGCAAACGTAAGCGGAATAGGCGAGGTTGTAGAGGAATTTAAAGAGAAGCTGCTTGACCTTGAGATATATACTCCGAATATAGAGATAAGCACACCAAAGGTATATACGCTATATAGAGAACAGTTTTACGACCCTATAGACGGGTTTGAAATAGATAAGTTAAAAAAAACAGCCTCAACAGATATACTTAAGCAGATGAGTGCAGATGAGGCAAATGATCTGTTTAAACCTGCGCTGCAGGCATACAAAGAGTTGAAAAATTATTATAGACACGGATACTTCTTCAGTGGAAGCGGGAGCAGTTTCTTTAGAGTTAAAGAGAGGACAGATTAGATAATGGGCGAGACGATAGCAAAAAACAAAAAAGCCTATTTTGATTATTTTTTAGAGGAGAAATTTGAAGCGGGTTTAGTGTTAAAGGGCAGCGAAATAAAAGCTATAAGAGCCGGGCGCGTCAATCTAAAAGACAGTTTTATACGTTTTGTAAACGGTGAAGCGTTCTTGTTTAATGCCCACATAGGCAGGCTTGAGACGACACACCATTTTTATGCGCATGAAGAGAGGGGAAGCAGAAAGCTTCTTTTGCGTAAAAAGCAGATAGAAAAGATGATAAAAGCTGTTGAAAAAGATGGTTATACGGTTGTTCCTCTGCAGCTCTATTTTAACGACAGAAATATTGTAAAAATACAGATAGCTATAGCAAAAGGAAAACAGCTTCACGATAAGAGAAATGATCTCAAAGAGAAAGATATGAAACGGGATATTGAACGTTCCATGAAGGATTACTGATGAGATTGTTTTCTTTTTTTCTTTTTTTAACAACTGCCATTTTTGCTCTGAATATAGAGATAGCAGACTCTACAGTTACAAACGGAAGAACGGCCTTATTAGAGTTTAAAAAAGAGAAAAGTATCGAGTATAAAAGAGTGCTTTTCGATGAGACAAGTTATAAGATCTTTAAAAATCCTCTTGATGATGAGAGGTTTTATACACTGCTTCCTATTAGCTACTATGAAAAACCTACTGATAAAAGAGTAGAGGTTTTTTATATCAGAGATGGCAAAGAGAGAAGCAAAACACTCTTTTTTAGAGTAGAGAGCGCAGATTACGAAAAGGAAACTCTCACTGTTGAGAGTTCAAAAGTCACCTTAAGCGAAGAGGATAAAAAAAGAGCTTCAAAAGAGTATGCCGAGGCAATGGCGGTATACAAAACAACAACCTTGCAAAGTTATATTTCATCAGAGTTTATTGCTCCGATGGATAGTAAAATAACAAGCGACTTCGGAAAAGCAAGAGTTTATAACGGTTCATTAAAGAGTTATCACGGAGGAACTGATTTTAGAGCTAATGAAGGAACTCCGCTTATAGCATGCAACAGCGGAAAGGTAGTTTTGGCAAAAGATAGATTCTACTCCGGCGGTTCGGTAGTTATAGACCACGGGCACGGCATATATTCATGTTATTTTCATATGAGTAAACTTGACGTTAAGGAGGGAGCTATGGTAAAAAAAGGCGAAGCAATAGGCCTATCGGGAAGCACGGGCAGAGTTACGGGCCCGCATCTCCATTTTGGGATCAGAGTAGCTGCCCAGCAGGTTGATCCGCTTCAGTTTATTGAGCTGATAAATAAAAATATATTAAAAGGTACAAAATGACACTATTTCAGATAATAATGCTTGGAGCTTCGGCATTCTTTGCATTTAAGGTTTATGAGCACATTCAGACTCTTCAGGATGCGGAACCGGAAAAGGAAGAGCGTACCCCATCCTCATTTGACCCTGAGTCGTTGGTAATAAGAGCGGACGAGGCATTTGACAACGGTGATCTGCAAACGGCAATCGCTCTGTTTAAAGAGGCAAATGCAAAAGTGCCTCAAGAGTCGGATGTTCTGTTCAAGATGGGCTATATCTTAGAGCAGCTTGGAGATAAAGATGAAGCGTTGAATTACTATAAAGAGGCTCTTGAAGGAGACAAAGACAATGAGTATATACACAACTCAATAGCATCTCTTTACAGAGCTAATGAGGAGTTTGTATCTGCAAAAATGCACCTAAATGCCTCTTTAAGCATTAATGAAAACAATCCGATAACATATTACAATTACGGAAACCTTTTGGTAGATATGAAACATTTTGACGAAGCAAAAGAGATGTACAAAAAAGCTATTGAAATAAAGGAAGATTTCAAAGAGGCAAAAGAAGAGCTTCTTAAGTTAAACTAGGAGTCATGATGAAAATTTCGGAGATATATGAGTTTTTAAATGAGCTTTCGCCTTTTGAACTTCAAGAGAGCTGGGATAATTCAGGTTTGCTGCTTGGAGATTTTAACCAAGAGATTCAAAAGATAGTTCTTAGCATAGATGTTGATGAAGCCCTTATTGACTCTATGGAGGAAAATACACTTCTTATTACGCATCATCCCCTTATATTCGGCGGCCTTAAACAGCTTGAATTCAGCCGTTACCCTGCAAACCTGATATACAAGATGATACAAAAAAATATCTCCAATATTTCAATGCATACGAATTTTGACCAGACTCATTTAAACGAATATGTAGCAACAGAAATCCTCGGATACGAGATCGCGCAAAAAGAGGGATTTGTAGCATATCTTGATGTTGATGAGGAGTTTGACGTTTTCGCAAAAAAAGTTGCTGCTGCATTCTCTCTTCCTCACGCAAAGTGTGTAAAGAGTTCACCAAGAGTAAAAAGGGCGGCTCTTACTACAGGTTCCGGCTGCTCTTTGATAAAGTCTATCAATGCTGACTGCTTTTTAACTGGAGACATTAAATACCACGATGCGATGGAGGCAAAGAGCATAAATTTATCCATGATTGATATAGGGCATTTTGAGAGCGAACACTTTTTTGCAGAGATTTTGCTTAAACATTTGAAAAATTTAGGTTTAGAAGCTATAATTTCATCATCAAAAAACCCTTTTACTTATATTTAAGCAATTGGTACAACTATTTAATCCAAAAGGAGATTAATGAACTTACACCTAAAACAGCT
>JBFEYZ010000083.1:0-7350 GCA_041561855.1 Sulfurimonas sp.
ATGTACCTTTATACTACTCTATCTGAAAAAGACAGATATGAGTGTAACTTTACTACCTATCACCGCCCTCCAAAATTCACAAAAAGAGCGAGCGGTCGTGCAATTATGCTTTCAGCTGCTTCACTTGTGCTTGCTTTCTTATATCCTGCATCGTACTGGACGCTTACGTATGCACAGTCACTGCAGTACAAACTTCTAGAAGATGAGTACAGAAGTGTTCATAATATTAAGATAACAAGAGAAGCGACAATAAAAAACAGAGAGGCCGACAAAGCAAAAGTATCAATGCTTCTTGCAGCAGAACAGCAGGAGTATATTGATAAGAAAAATACACTTATTAAAATTCATGACGTTAAAGTAAACTACCCTATGAAAGCAGAGTTGATGCATAGGTTGACAAGAGATCTAAACAGATACAACGTGAGACTTGAATCGGCACTCTATTCTGAGGCCGAGGAGAGCAAAAAAAGCAGCAGCCAGATCAAAGAGCTTAAGCTTGGACTTGTCTCTACCAATGATAAAAAGATCACCGACTTGATCAAGTATCTTACAAGAGTTTACGAAGGAAAGTTTCACTTTGAAATAGATGAAATATCTTATGAAAAGGAAACAAAATTATATTTTGGTGAATTAAAGGTGAATTTATTATGAATTTTAAATTAATGATAGAAGAGACCTTACAAAGAATTGATAATTTCTTTAAGGAAAAATCTCAAAAAGATGTTTATGTTGTATACGCTCTGATTGTTATCGTTTTTTTCTCTCTGGCTTATCCATTCTATGATTTATCCATGAATGAGTTTAAGGCTGCAAAGAAAAAAGTGCAAGACATAACTGCAAAAATTGAATCAGACAAGCTTTACCTAAAAGTAAACACTGAAGCAAAAGTTGCAATGCTTGTACAAGAGATCAAAGGTCTTGAAGTTGAACTTGAAGCACAAAAAGAGAGAAACAACTACATAAAAGAGAAGATAGAAGCTATATCTTCTCTGATCTATGATGAAAGAGCTTGGGGTGAATATCTAAACTCTATTTCTATAAATGCAAAGAAACACAATATTAAGATAATAAACTTTGCTAACAGCTACTCAGAGAACAACGAGTCTGCTTTTGGTCATGTTCTGGACATTGCTCTTGATGTCAAAGGCAACTATTTGGATACGGTAAAGTTTATGAACTCTCTGGAACAGAGTGAACTTGTTGTAGATGTGCATGACTTTAGCATAAAAGCTCAAGATGCGTTAAATACAACTCTTGATATCTCAGTATGGGGGATTACTTACTAATGAAAACAACATTAACGATATTACTCACGATATTTCTTAGTAACTCTCTGTACGCTGCTACTGAATTAGAGTGGGTAGATGAACAGATAGAAGCAATTAAACCACCAAGAAAGGGTGTCAACATATCTGCACTTGGAAGTCCGTTTGTCTTTTTAGAGAAAAACAAACCTAAACAAGAAGGTGCGAAAAAAGGCTCTAAAGTAGCTGGCACTCCTTCAAAAAAAGCGGCTCCTTCAAAAATGGTCTCCTCAACACAAACAGGAGAAACTGCAGATAGTACTACCAAAAAGAGCGGCTTTGTCTTAAGTACAATCATAAACTCGTCGGCTATGATTGACGGAAACTGGTATAAAGTCAGCGATAAGATCAGCAGCTATACTGTTACGGATATAACAAAAACATCCGTAACTCTAAAACAGGGCAGTAAAGAGCTTGTCTTATCGACGGTTAGAACAAATCCAAATTTAAAATTCAAAAATAAGTAGGGCAGATTCATGAAACTTATAAAAACAACGATGTACTCAACTCTTCTAACGCTTCTATTATCGGCTAATACTTTGGCTGATTGTTCATATGAACTCTTTAGCATTAGTTCGACAAAGAACACTAAGATAATCGATTTTATAGAACAGCTTAGTGATGAATGTGAATTCAGTATTATTGTTACTGATCCAAATGCACAGAAGTTCCTAGATACAAACCTAAACAAAACAAATCTAAACAACTTGACAATCAATGAAGTTTTAGATCTTGTACTAAAAGAGAATAATCTTACATATTCTCTTGAGAACAATATTTTAAGGGTTTCATATCTAGAAACTAAGATGTTCAATATCGACTATATCTTGTCACAGAGAAAAAGTGAATCTAAAACCAACATTACTCTCTCGTCGGAAGGTGCAGGTATTGCTTCTACAACAGGGACAACATCTACAACAAGTCAAAATGAAGAAACAGGCGGCGGGGCTGCCGGCAAATCAGGTATGAAAATAGACAGTACCGATGAAGTACTCTTCTGGCATCAGCTTGATCTTGAACTACAAGAGGTACTAAATAGACCTCAGGATGTTTATTTGGCGCAACCGCCTATCATCAATAAAAATGCAGGAATTGTAACAGTTACTGCTACCGTTAAACAGATGGAAAGACTTGAAGAGTATCTAAAAAAACTGCAAGACAAAGTACAGCTTCAGGTCTTAATAGACGTTCAGCTTCTTTCAGTTACATTAAGTAACGGCAAAACTACTGGTGTCGACTGGTCTCAGTTATATAAGCTTCAAGATATAGATCTAAGCATAGACAAACTGTTTCACAAAAATATCTCTGAATTTGAAGATAATAAAATAACGACTGCTATTGCAGGCGGAGGCGCAAGCGAAAACTCTCACCTTATAAAAATAAGTGCGAGCGGAAACCTGAACGAGGTTATAAAATTTCTTAAAACACAGGGTGATGTAAGCTCTATTTCAAACCCTAAAGTTTTAACACTGAATAATCAAGCAGCGCTAATAACTGCTGGTACAGAGTATTTTTACAAAATCATAAGCACAGAGACGCTATCTGGAACTACAAGTGGAACTCAAAGTACAAGCGAAGACCTTCAATCAGTATTTGCGGGTGTCTTACTTGATATTACTCCTGAGATTTCTGATGATGATATGATCACTTTAAAGATCAATCCGTCTGTTTCTGAAACCGCAACAGATCTATCTGCAATAGAGGGACAAGACAGAACTATGCCGCCGGATCTTCGCCGCCGCCAGCTATCATCTGTTGTGACCGTAAAAGATGGAAATCGTATTATTCTTGGTGGTCTTATTAATACCAGCAACAATATAAATATGAATAAAGTTCCTATTTTAGGAGACATTCCGGTATTAAACTATCTTTTTAAATATGAGAGCAAACAAAAAATCACTCAAGAGCTTGTAATAGTTATTGAACCTCATATAATTCGCAAAGGCAAAGATAGCCTGTCACTGTCTGACCTAGGCTATGAAGGATTGTCAGAGAGCATAATGATAAATGCAAAAGATGCAATTAAAGTTACTACGGGCGAATCAAGAGAGGAAAATTGAAGTCTGGTATCTATGAAAACTCAAGGGATGTTTTTTTAGATACGGTTAACGTCAAAGACTACATCCAGCTTGAGAAAATCTCTATGATCTACCAGTCCTTAAGAGACTCTATAGAAAAACCTCTAAAAATGGTGCTTCTATACGGCAAACCTGGAACAGGCAAGAGCATGTTTTTATCAAAACTACATGAAGACATTGCTCCTTTGCAAAAGGCTTACCTCTACAGGACTCCTATTTTGGATGAGAGTGAGTTTTTTAAAACTCTTGCCCAAGACCTCTACGGAATCAAGTATGACGGCGAGTTGAATTTCACCCAATTTATGAAAGTTGTAGAGAATAGAGAGCTTATAGAAGCTATTGTGCCTATAATAATGCTCGATGAAGCTCAACTTTACACTACGGCTATGATGGAGAAGATCAGACTTTTATCAGACACTAGAAAGGTAAAATTCGTGATTGCTCTTCATAAAACAGAAAAAGAAGATATTATTGCAAAAGAGCATTTCCAAACAAGGATCTGGGAGAGTATAAAGCTTGAAAACGCCTCTCCTATGGAGCTTAAGATATATATACAAAAAAAACTTATGAAGGTGAATTGCGTAGATACCGCAAGTATGTTTATGCCAAAATCAATTAATCTTATTCACAAATTAACGGACGGAAACTATAGGGATACAAATAAATTGGTATACACTCTATTCGATATATATCACTATTATGCACTAAACAATCCAAAAAAAATAAAAGGAAATGAAATTTCAAAAAAAATCATAGAGATGGCTGCGATTCACACAGGATTAATTAATGCTTAATGTTGATGAACTTGAGAGCAAACACAAAAAATATAAGCTAAAGTCCTATACTCCTTACTTGGCAATTTCTTTGGGCGTAAGCGCCGCTATTTTATCAATATCTTTTTTTATTATATATGACTTCAATCCAAAAGCCGAGATAAAAGAAGAGCTTACTGCTCAAAACTACAAAGAAGATGCGAAACCTGATGCAGTACTCAAAAAGGAAGATGAAACTTCCAAACAAGAGGTTCCTGAGATTATTACAACTGAAGAAAAAGCTGAAGAAGTAAAAAAAGAAGAAGAGAATGAAAAACCAATTGTTGAAGACAGAGATGAGAAAGTTCAACTTGCACCGTCTCTAAACTTTATAAAGAGACTTGAGTCTGAAACACTTCTGTACAAAAAAGAAGATAGCGTTAAAGCTGCTGCAGTTATTGAAAAAAAAGTTGAAAAACCTATTAAAAAAAGCAGTGAAAACGTAAAGCAAGAGAGTAAAAAAGAAGAGGTAGTTCTTCCTGTTGTTGAAGAGGTAAAGGAGTCTATAGCAGTTGTTGAAAAGCCTATATTAGAGAAACCTGCTTCAAATACAAGCACTATTGATATAAAAAGAAGAGATGAAGAAGAAGACATTAAACATGTTATTAAAAGATTCAATGTCAATCATAATCCTGCACTAAGTCTTTTTGCGGCAAAAAAATATTATCAGTTAGGAGACTATGAACAAGCTTACAACTACTCTCTTATAACAAATGATATCAATAATAATATCGAAGCAAGTTGGCTTATATTTTCAAAGTCCCTTGTAAAACTCGGTAAAAAAGAGAAGGCTGTTGAGACACTAAAAAAATATATAAACCACTCAGATTCATCACAGGCTAGACAGCTTTTAGATGAGATCATTTCAGGAAAATTCAAATGAGACTACTACTATTAACAGCTCTCTTATCTATTACTATATATGCCGATGTAAAACGCGAAATGCTCAATCTCTTCCAAAATAGAGATTATAAAGAGGCATGTACTATTGGCTTTAAAAACTTTGCGCAGTACTCAAGGGATGAGGAGTATGTCTCTTTGTATGGATTCTCCTGTCTTAATGTGGATTATATTGACAGACTGTCAGTTCCTGTTACGATACTAAAATTGACACCTGAATCACGCGCAAACGCTGCATACTTTTCAATCATACTTATGCAGAAAAAACTTCTATACCATGCCCTACTTGACAACTATGACATATCATCATTAAACCTGCCTACAACTGACTATGTATTATCAAAAGTATTTGATTATTACACAAAACAAGGCAAACATGAGTCAAAAGAGTTTTACATATTTGAAGATGAAGATGATAAAAATATAAAATATAAGCTTTATATTTTAAAAGATGGTAAAATAGATAAAATGGTTATCGAAGAGTTCTACAACTCTATAAGCACAAAAAAACATATCTACTGGTAGGAGGCATTATGGATAGAATAACATCTGATTTACTAGCTAATGGCTCTATCATGAAAAGTCAGGTAGACAGACTTATCGCTAAAGGGCTTGACAGCAATTTAATACTTAGAGACATCACTATCTCCGGCTTTATGACAATGGACAGGCTGGTTAGATTTATTGTTGACAAGATACAAAACGGCGAATATGATCTATCTATTATTGATAACTACGACTATATACAAGAGAAAGATGTCCTTCTTAAGCTGGCTCAAAAACAGAACCTTCTTTTCCTTGATCTGGACTCAATAGATATGGACTACAGGCTTACCGAAAAAGTCTCTTTAGCCCAACTTAAAAAATACAATGCGCTGCCGGTATCCGAAGACGAACTAAGCATTACTGTCGCTTTTTGTGATCCTTTAGATATTGAAGCTCATGAGGCCGTACAAAGACTATTTCCAACAAAACCTATTAAAATTGCAGTTGCGACAAAAAAACAGATTGAGTCATACCTTTTTAAAGTCGAAATAAAAGATAGCGTAAAAGGGCTGGTTAAAAAGATAAGAGATGAGCTAAACTCTATAAATTCGATAGATGAACAGCAGGAGGCATCTTCCATCTTACTGCTTATTGACGTTATACTAAACTCTTGTATTAAAAGCCGTGCAAGTGACGTGCATATTGAACCTACAGAAAAAAACTGTGTTGTTCGTACAAGAATAGACGGAAAGCTGATAGAAGTATTTATTTTTGAAAAAGATATCTATCCTCCTCTTGCCTCAAGACTTAAACTTCTATCAAACCTAGATATAGCTGAAAAAAGAAAACCTCAAGACGGCCGTTTCTCTACATTAGTAGGTTCTAGAGAGTACGATTTTCGTATATCTACACTTCCTATACTCTATGGTGAATCTATCGTAATGAGGGTTCTTGACAAACAAAAAGCACTTGTAAAGCTTGAAGAAGCTGGTATGGATACCGAAAGCTACAATAAGTTCATAAAAGCTCTAAAAACACCTTACGGTATAATTCTTGTTACTGGACCTACCGGAAGCGGTAAAACAACAACACTATACGGTGCACTTAACGAGCTTAGAAATGTTGAGGACAAAGTAATTACAGTCGAAGATCCTGTTGAATACAGAATGAACCTTATTCAGCAGGTTCAAGTAAACCCTAAAGTAGGGTTAACATTTGCTGCGGCTCTTAGATCTATTTTGAGACAGGATCCGGACAAGATTATGATCGGTGAGATTCGTGACTCAGAGACCCTGGAAATAGCGATCAAGGCTGCACTAACAGGTCACTTGGTTATCTCGACACTTCATACAAATGACTCTATAAGTGCGATTACACGTATGGTGGACATGGGCGTACCGTCTTATCTGATAAGCGGCTCTTTAGTTGCTATACAAGCTCAAAGACTTGTAAGAAAAATATGCAAAAATTGTAAAACGGAGGAGAAGATTTCAGCAGCAACCATAGAAGAGATAAGCCATCTAGTACCTGAAAATGCTAAATTTTATACGGGAGCTGGCTGTAAAGAGTGTAACGGGACCGGATACATGGGAAGAGAGATGATCTGTGAAGTTTTGGTTGTTAACGAAAAAATGACATCTCTGATTGCAAAAGGTGCATCTCTAGAGGCTTTACATGCCCAAGCAGTTGAAGACGGATTTGTCGGATTGTTTGAAAACGGTGTTAATAAGGCTCTTGAAGGTGTTACGAGTTTAGAAGAAATTTTAAGGG
>JBFEYZ010000084.1:0-7320 GCA_041561855.1 Sulfurimonas sp.
AGTATGCTCATAAACCAATCTTTCATAGCAATAGCGATACCCGCCGATGCAAATCCGAGTATGGTCACAAGATAACTTACGTTTTCAATGTAGTTGAAAAACAGTATCAGCACTATAAGCGTAAAGTTACCGAAAGTGATAATCTTGTTCGCCATATAGAAACGTTCATTATCGGTAATATACTTTTTAATAAAGAGTTTCAGCAAAAAGAAAAATACAAAGACTATAAATATAACAACGCCTATTTTGGCAATTTTAAATATTTGAGCCTCTACTTCTTTGTTTATACTTACCTCAATAATATCCAATCTTTTTTGATAGACGTCAGCAGTTACTTTCATTGTATCAAGAGCCGACTCAAATCTCTCAAGCTGCTTTAACTTAAGCTCTGCCTTCTCCCTATGTTCACTCTGTTCATCAATTGCAAGTATCTCACCGTATATTCGGACTTCCGACCTTAAAAGTGCGATAAGCTCTTTTAATTCATCTTTTTTTAATACATAGTCATTAAAGTCTCTATCGAGAGTTTTTATAAGGGATATACCGACAAAAATATCAAACGGGTTTTTTATCGTCGGGACCTCGTCGATATTTGGAGGTGTCAAAAGGTCTGAAAACGGAGAACTGTCCTTTTTTTTGAGCTTCTCTATCTGTGCAGTTAATATCTTCTCTCTAGCGATCAACGCACTTAGTTCGTCAGTTTCACTAAGTGTTTTGCTCTTCTTTTTTTCAAGATAATTTATTCTCTCAACTATCTTCTCCAGACTCTCTCTTACATCAAGAGATGTAAGATATGAGGAATAGCTCTTCATCCAGACGCTGTCTTTTTTTGATATCTTCTCCTCAATATCCTTTAGTTCAGACACATATCTCGCTATCTTTTCTCTTTTCGCATCCTCTTCTGCCAGCTTGATCTTTTGAATATCCTGCTCGCTCATATTTTTATCGGTTGCTACATTGCTAGAGAAAAGAAGGGATGATGATATAAGCAGATAAAAAAGTATCTTTTTCATTGATTTTTTCCGAATTTATTTAAGACGCACATAATCGTTGATGTATCTACTTTGTCTGTTATTACTACATCACCTATACCTAAAGGCAAAATAAACGTTATCGCAGAATCCGAACTCTTTTTATCCAGAAAAAATGCTTCATAAAATGCTTTTACGTCTGCGATCTCATAGTCTGTAGGCAAATCATACTTCTGCAACAGCGCCTTTACTCTAAGTGATTCTTTCTCGCTCATAAGGTTCATCTTCACAGCCGTCTCATTTGCCATTACCATACCGATAGCAACAGCCTCTCCGTGCAGAAACTCTTTATATTTCGTCTCATTCTCAATTACATGGCCAAAGGTGTGACCATAGTTAAGAGCGGCTCTTAGCCCGCGCTCCTTTTCATCCTGCGCGACTACGTTTGCTTTTGTCTCTACTGCCTGTTTTATTACATCCTGAAGCACTTTTGCATCGCTAAGATCCGTGTTTTCCAAGAACTCAAAAAACTCTTTGTTGAAGGTAACCGCCATCTTGACTATCTCTGCAACTCCAGCCGCAAACTCTCTTTTTGGAAGAGTGGTCAAAAAATATGGGTCGATATATACAGCTTTAGGTTGATGAAACGCGCCTACGAGATTTTTTCCGTATTTATTGTTCATACCGGTCTTTCCGCCGACACTCGCATCGACCTGCGAGAGAAGGGTCGTAGGTATCTGAATGAAATCAATTCCTCTTTGGTAGATACTTGCCGCGAATCCGGTCATATCACCGATCACGCCGCCACCGAATGCTATAAGCATAGATTTGCGGTTAAAGCGGTGTTCAAACAAAGAGTCTAAAATAGTATCGATACTCTCCTGGTTCTTATACTCTTCACCGTCTTTTAGCGTTATTACGTGAAGCTCTTTAGCGCTTATGCTTGAGAGAAGATAATCCAGATGAAGAGCTGATACGGTCGGGTTTGTGACAACTGCTACTTTCGTATCGAAATATATTTTGGGAAGCTTGTCGATAGTTATATCGTATGAGTCGTCTACGACTTTTTTAAGCTCAATGTGTACTTGCATTCTTTATCCCACAATTTAATTAGATGTATAATACTTAAATAAGGATAAAAAACGGCTAAATCAAATCTGCACGGGGATAAATATCTGATGGTTGGCGTCTAATTTATGGTAAAGTCTTTCGCTGTCAGTTGAGAGAATCGAGTAGATTTTTCTCTGTGTCAGTTTTTTTGTAAAAGGAATGATCTGTATAAAATCATCTTTTTGCTTTAGTTTTTTTATTGGATTTTCACTCTCTTTAATTACTTTTATACTCTTTGAGAATATCGTTGCCAGGTTGTAATAGTGCTCTATTACCTGCTCTTTTGCCTCTTGATGTTCATTCATATAGTTATAAAGCTCTATATGAAGGCTCATCTGCTCTGCCACGTCAAATATTGTAGAAGATATCTTCTCCAAATCACGGTTGTCTCCAAGTATTATAGAAGCATCCTTTACACTTGAGAGGTCTATGTCTGCTATTTTAAAGACTGGTACCTGAGCTTCAAAGAGTGTCGTTCTCATATCGTAATCGTCAAATATCTCGTTTGAGACTATTACCAAACCGACATGATACGTCTTAATATCATTAAAAAGGCTTTGTTTTAGATTAACATCATCGTAGTTTATATCTATTAGCACATTTTCTGCTCTATACTTTTTAATCATCCACAATACATCTATATCGCCAGGGTTAACAACCCTGATAATCAAAGTATGTCCTAGTTTATCATGTACGAAAATCGCTCTTTTTATAAACTCTTCGAGTGTTCTTAGATCTAATATATCCATATCAAGATAGAGATAAATATTGGAGCCGAATGGCTCAGGAAACTGCCCAAGTTCTCTTTTTATAGCTCTATAGACAGATTTTAAAACAACCGGATCACCGACTAATAGCAGAAGATCGTTTGGCTGGATCATTCTTCTGCGGTTTGGCATTATAAGTTTTCTGTTTCTGTAAATAGCAACGATTCTCCACTCTTTTTGCTCTATAACACCGATATGCTTATAAATAAACGAGCTTCCAAACGGAACAAGCACTTCCATAATCTCACCCTCGCCTATACCGACGTTTTGAGCTATAACCGGAACATTTGGCAGATAATCGATTAGTCTTGAGGAGAGAATCTCGTTAGAATCGATCAAGACCACGTTAGAGTCTTCGTTTTCAAGCTTCCATTTGTTGAGGACTATTATGCGCAGCTGTTTTTTAATACTTCTTATATTCTTAATGGTATGCTGAACATCAATTTTACTGTCCATTACTATGATAACCTGCACAAACTCCATTTTAAGAAGATTTGCAAGCTTGTAAAGGCTTGTAGGGTCAAACTCGTAAAATTTAAAACGTGACGGATTTACATTTTTATATTTTTTTGCTTTTGTTTCTACTACATAATAGATATTTTCACTTGTATGAGTCTCTATTATCCTGTTTATAAAGTGTTTAGATACTTCACCGTCGCCGATTATCAATATTTTTTTCATACGTCAACTTCTAAAAATTTTTCAGCATTATATCATTATAATACAATCGCTATCTTTTTATGGTCTGTGCAGATTTAACCCACATACCTTTTTGAGCTTTTTTCCACTTTCTCTTTACAAAATAGCCTGATATCTTGATCCATCCGTCCATCATACTGTTAGAGGTAAAGGATGTGCCTTTTTCCCATATATCAATTTTTTTGCCTTCTGCGGCATCGTATATTACACTGTCTGTCATTAGACGAAATGCACTTGGCTTAAAAGTTATAAGCTCTTTTTTTTCGGATGACTCTTTTTTATACTCTTCTTTCATTATCAAATTCGGAAAAGAGCTCTCCTCTTCGCATTTATTACTGTAGATAAATAGACTTTTTTCTTTATTTTCTTTGGTTTTTAAAAGAATTTCCTGCTTTTTTACTAGTTTTTCTAATTCTCTAACTCTTTTTTCAAGCTTTAAATTTTCTTCTTCCAGCTTATTGCTGTCAAGTAATTTTTCTTTACATGTCTCATACTCTAAGCGTAGTTTGCTTATATCTTTTACTATATGATCTATTCTTTGAACCTCGTCACAATACGCAACAGCAAACAGTAGAAAAAAAACTAATAACGATTTCATATTATACCTTTCTTCATCAGTTTAACTCCCATCTCGGCATGATGAGTATATGGAAATTGGTCAAAAAGCGCCATATCAACAATATAATGCGTCTTGCATAAACTCTCTAGGTTTCTTGCAAGCGTCTCTGGATTGCAAGATATGTACAATATATTGTCATATCTAGCAGCAAATTCACATGTAGCCTCATCCATTCCGCTTCTTGGGGGATCAACAAATATGGTGTTTATTTCATATGACTCCATATCTATATCTTTCATTCTGTTGAACTCTCTTACACCGTCAAGAGCCTGAACAAACTCCTCTACGCTCATACGAACAAACTCTATGTTCTCTACACTGTTTAAATCCATATTTCTCTTTGCCGCATTGATCGAGGATTTTGATATTTCAGTAGCCAAAACCTTTCTGAATCTGCCTGCAAACGGTATTGTAAAGTTGCCTGCACCGCAGTATAACTCAAGCAGGTCTTTGCTGCTTTTTGGCAGGTTTTTTAATGCCCATGAGATCATCTGCTCGTTGACCTTGGAGTTTGGCTGAGTAAAACTATTTTCAATATAGTTGAACCTAAACTCTCTACCGTCTACGTTTAGAAGCTCCGTTACGTAATCCTGACCGGCTACAACTTTTTGACCTCTGCTTCGTCCTATTATGTAAATACCCAGCTCCGAAGCTATAGTTTGGGCAATTTCTTTCCATCCATCATCAAGTTTTCTGTGATAGAGCAGTGAAACTACTATCTCTCCTGCTGCAGAACTTAAAAAATCTGCTCCAAAAAGCTTATAGCCAACATCATATTTTTTGATGGCATTTAAAAGCTTTGGCATTAAAACGGCAATCGGCTCGCTTACCTGCGGGCACTCATCAATAAGAACAACACCGCTTTTATCAATATGGTTCATTGCGTAATAGAGCTCATCGTCTTTATGCCATATTTTAAACTCGCTTCTTGAGCGATAGTGACTCTCTGGTGATCTAAAAAGAGAGATCTCCTCATTATAGTATGGTCTAAATCTCTCTCGGTTTATATCCGCTTTTAATGAAAGCTGATGCTCATATCCGCCTTCATATACTCTGCAAGCACCGCATACACCGAAATATTTACAATTCACATTATCTACTTTTATATCTATTTTATCGAGGCTATTAAATTACCTATCAACAAGTTCCAACCGTCTATAAGAATAAAAATAAGTATCTTAAACGGCAGCGCTATCATGATAGGCGGCAACATCATCATACCCATGGACATAAGAATTGATGCAACAACCATATCTATTACCAAAAACGGCAGGAAAAGCAAAAAGCCTATCTCAAAAGCTGTCTTTAGCTCACTGATAACAAACGCAGGGATTATGACAGAGAGAGGAACATCGGCTACCGTAGTCGGGTTCTCCATCTTTCTTATCCTAAAAAAGAGAGCCAAATCTTTTTCTCTCGTATTCCTGATCATAAAATTCTTAAACGGAAGCGCCGTCTGATCAAACGCTTCTTCATAGCCTATCTTCTCTTCTATATATGGCTTTATACCGTTTTCATAGGCTTTTGTGCCTACCGGTTCCATGACAAAGAACGTAAGTATCATTGCAAGCATGACCAAAAGCTGTGTCGGAGGAACCTGCTGTGTGCCAAGGGCTTGTCTTAAAAAACCAAAAACGATTACAAATCTTGTAAAAGTCGTCATTACAAGCACCATACTAGGAGCGAGGAAAAGAAGTGTTAAGAGTACCAGAACATTTAAAGAGCTTACAAGCTGCTGCGGAGAAGACGGCGCAGATAGCTCAAAGTTCATCGTCGGTATAGCGACGTTTTCAGCCCCGAAAACCGAGGTTGCTCCCAACCATAAAAGGAGTATAAAAAGCCTGAACATTACTTACTTGCTGCCTTATCCAAGACACCTTGCTCGACTTTTTGTTTATCGTCAGGGTTTGCCCCGTAAAAATGAAGCTCCACTCTGCGGTTCTTCTCTCTGCCGCTCTCTGTAACGTTAGTTGCTTTTGGAGAGAACTCGGCAAATCCAGCCGCATTTATACGTTTTGGGTCCACCCCGTTTAAAAGGAGCTCTTGAAGCACCGAGATCGCTCTCGCAGAAGAGAGTTCCCAGTTATCTTTATACGGACTACCGGAGCCTGGAGATTGATTGTCTGTATGTCCCTGCACGCTAACTTTTGTCTGATTTGGAAGTTCACCTACTATAAGAGCTATTCTTTTTAAGAAAAGCAGCGCGTCTTCATTCTGAATTGCAGCACTTCCTGATTTAAAAAGAAGAGCGGCAGGAAGTTCGATCACAAAACCGTCTTGCGCCTCTTCAAGGGATACCGCAGGACCATCACCTTCTGCCGTCATCTCATTTACTTCCGTAAGAGCCTGCATTACTCTGTTTACCTGCTCAGACGTCTCATCTGCAGCTTCAATAGGAGTAGACTCTTGAATACGTCTCTTGGAGACTTCTGTTTTTATACCGCCTTCCAAAACACTCATCGCTCCCGAGAGAGAACCGATAGCTTCAGATATCTTCTTCGCATCCATGCTCGACATAGAGAGCAGGAGAACGAAGAAACATAAAAGCAGAGACATAAGATCCCCAAAGGCTACCAGCCATAGAGGAAGACATCTCTCACATTCAGGACACTTGTTTTTCTTAGCCATTAGTTATATTGACTCACACGTTCTTTTGGAGGAAGATAGCTGAGCAGTTTTGCTTCTAACGCTCTTGGAGCATCTCCTGATTGGATCGACATAATACCAGTGAGTATCATCTCTTTAATAAGCGTCTCTTCATCGTTTCTTATACCAAGTATATTTGCAATAGGCGTACCCAAAACGTTACCGATAATGGCACCGTACATGGTAGTAAGCAAGGCAACTGCCATCGATGGACCGATTGCAGAAGGGTCTGCCATATTTAAAAGCATCGCAACAAGACCGATAAGCGTACCGACCATACCCATAGCTCCTGCAAGCCCTGCCCATTGTGAAAACATGGAGCCGTTTATCTTGTGGCGCGTGCTTGTCTGCTCCATCTCGATCTCTAAAAGTTCTCGTATATTATCAGGCTCGTTGCCGTCGATCGCCATCGAGAGACCTTTTCTTAAAAAATCGTTCGGTTCGTCGTTTACTTCGCTCTCCAATGCCAAAATACCGTCTTTTCTGGCTTTTGTAGCAAACTGTACAA
>JBFEYZ010000085.1:0-7258 GCA_041561855.1 Sulfurimonas sp.
CTATATGTTCGGTATGTATAAAAAACTTGCAAACAGATATGAAGGAGTGCTCACAGGAAAATCATTAAAATGGGGCGGCTCACTTGTAAGAACTGAAGCTACCGGATACGGCGCGGTCTATTTTGCAAAATATATGCTAGAAGACAGAGGCGAGACTCTGGAGGGTAAAAAATGTGTAGTTTCCGGCTCTGGAAACGTATCTATCTATACGATCGAGAAGCTTTATCATCTTGGTGCTATTCCTGTTACATGCAGCGACTCAAACGGTATGATTTACGATGAAGCAGGAATCGATCTTGAACTTCTAAAAGATCTAAAAGAGGTAAGGAGAGAGAGACTTACAGAGTATGTAAAACATAGACCAAATGCTAAATACACTCCGATTGAAGAGTATCCTGAGGATTGCAACGGTGTTTATACGATTCCATGCTATGCAGCATTCCCTAGTGCTACACAAAATGAACTAAACCTAAACGACGCTAAAAATCTTCTTGCAAACGGCTGTGTTTGTATAAGCGAGGGCGCTAATATGCCTTCTACGCCTGAAGCAGTTGATCTTTTTGTCGAGTCAAAAATCTGTTACGGTCCGGGTAAAGCTGCAAATGCAGGCGGTGTAGCAACAAGTCAATTAGAGATGGCACAAAATGCATCTATGGTTAACTGGACTTTTGAAGAGGTCGATGAAAAACTTGCACAGATTATGAAAAACATCTACGTAAACGCAAGTACAACGGCTGCCGAATTCGGAGAACCTACAAATCTGGTCTTGGGTGCGAATATCGCAGGATTTAGAAAAGTTGCCGATGCTATGATCGAGCAAGGGCTGGTTTAAGCGCTCTCTTGCTGCACAACATGCGGAGTAGTAACACTAATATTTGTAGTGATGCTATATCCGTCTCTACCGCTCTCTTTAGTGCGGTAGAGCATCTCATCTGCTTTACTTATAAGTACTTCGTCGTTTAAAGCATCATCGGCTACACAGCAAGATACTCCGATAGATACCGTCAAAAACTCATTTATCTTTGAACCTTCATGCTTAATCTCACGAGCTTTTACGGCGTCGCAGATATTTCTAGCAATAATAGCGCTATTCTCCTCGTTTACTTCCGTTAGAAGTATTCCAAACTCCTCTCCACCGAGTCTGAACACGAAATCGCTAGGGCGCTTTAATATGTCTTTAAAGACCTTGGCAACGCTCTTTAGTGCAAAATCTCCCTCTATATGTCCGTATGTGTCGTTATACTGCTTAAAGTAGTCGATATCCAACATCATAAAAGTTATATTACTGTTATTTCTTTTTGCTCTTTTTATCTCTCTGTCATATACAAGGTTAAAATATCTTCTGTTATGAAGCCCTGTCAAAGAGTCTGTATATGAAGCGTTTTCGAGCTTTTTATTTGCTATTTTTAATTTTTTTGTAGCTATCTCCAATGCTGTCTGATCGCTCTGTATGCTCTTAAATACGTAAAATGATATTACCATAACGCCAAATATCACCATCACTAAAATAGAGCCGACCTTTATCAAAATCGTCTCATACAGGCTCAAAAAGTTTTTACGCTCATACTTGGCTACATCAACCTCGTATGTTATCAATTTATTTATTACCTGATGTATATGCGAGATCTTTTTTTCTATACTGCTAAGCGATAGATTCTTCATATCGCTTCCTTCCTCTATTGACTCGACTGCTGCGTTAAAGTAGTTATTAGCCGCTTTTATCTCGGATGCGGCATACTCGACATAGCCAAGTTCATAATCTCTCTTAAAATGGAGTTCATAGCTTTTCCACTCTTTCTCAATACTATGTATAGCGGCTTTTATGCGTGACTTGACTTCATCGTTAGATATTTGAGCATTTTTTGCCTTATAGAGCGTACTTGCCAAACTCCCGTGATATGTCTGAATGATCTTGCTTAACTCTGTAACAGGCATCAAAGAACCGAAATACAGCGAATCAAGATTTTTTTTCATTGATTTTAGGTTTATGGTTCCCATTACTCCAACGATAACAAGACCGACCGTGATAATTATAAAAATAAACAAAAGCTTGCTTCTAAGCTTTAAAGTCTCTATAAAATTCACTAAATTTCCTTAAAACATTTTTTAACTAGAGCAAACGCCATTCCAAAAAAGAAAGAAAATTGCTCTAGAATGTTATAAAGTGTAGTTATGTAACAATATTATCACAATTATCACATTTTTATTATGGAATTAAAAAAACTTATACTATTATTTGATTATAATAACATATATATACATGCTTATACTGGATAAAATATGGATAAACACACTATAATAATTGTTGAAGACGATGAGATAACAGCCCTAAACTTGAAGTTGTCTCTTCAAAAACACGGCTATGAGATAGTAGGAATGTATGATAACGCAGCAGAAGCTAAAGAGAAAATGGCTTCGTACAGACCAGATGTTATTATTATAGATATCTCTCTTCAAGAGAGCAACGACGGCATAGAACTAGCCAAAACAATCAGACAAAACTATGCAATACCTTTTATCTATCTTACATCTTACAGTGACGACGATATAATTTCAGAAGCTATAAAGACTGAGCCGTACGGTTATATCGTAAAACCTTTCGATCCGTCAGGACTGCATGCGACTATCCAGATGGCAATCTTCAAGTTTGAGATGGAGAATAAAAGAAGCGAAGAGGCAGCTGCTCCAAAGCTTGATCAGAACAGTGTAGAGAAGCTTCTTTATTCTAAAAGAGAATCGGACAAACCTGTTGTATCTTTTGGCAACGGCTACCAGATGGATATATCACAAGATGAGATATTCTACAACAGTGAAAAGATAAAACTGACAAAAAAAGAGAGAGCAATTTTAAGACTTCTTGTCGCAAAACTTGGACAGACGATCAGCTTTTCACAAGCGATAGACTATGTCTGGAAAGAGAACGGAGCAACGGAGAACAGTATTAGAACTCTTGTCTGGAGACTAAGAAGCAAACTGCCTACCGATATCATTAAAAATGCATCGGGAATCGGCTACTACATAGAAAAGTAGTTACTTAACCTTTATAGCCTCAATAGCACTTCTTATCTTCTCAAGAGAGTGCTCGAAGTCAAAATCCTTATCTTTGGATTTTGCCATCTTCTCTATCTTTGCACCCTCCTCCTGAACAGATTCAAGTCTAAAATTACCGCTTGAACCTTTTATACTGTGAGCAATAAGCGCTATTTGCTTGTAATCCTTTGATTTTATAGCGGCTTGCAAATCCGGAATTTGTTTCGCCATCTTTTTCAAGAAGAGCTCAAGGAGCATAACCAGCTCATCACTGCTTAACATCAGATCCTGACTTAACTTCTCGTAATCAAGCCCCTCTATCGTATCTGTATGTTCGAATGACTCTGAGCTGTCCACGGCATCTTCTGAAACCTTTAAATAGTTAAAAAATACCCTCTCAAGCTCTTTTATAACAACAGGCTTGCCCAAAAAGGAGTCAAATCCGCTCTTTAACCCTCTCTCTTTTACCCCTTTTATCACATTTGCGGTCAATGCAGATATCGGAGTATGCTTTAATTCATTATCTCTTTCGTACTTTATTATATTCTGAACAGCCTCGTTTCCATCCATGACAGGCATCTGCTCATCCATCAAGACAAGGTCGTATTTGTTTGTTTTGTAAAGATTTACTGCTTCTAAACCATTAGCCGCCAAATCATATGTTAGCCCATATTTTGTAAGCAAAATTTTAATAAGCTCCTGATTTGCTTCATTGTCTTCTGCTATTAGAACATGTCCTTGAAACTTCATAGTTTTTTCTCTCTTGTGTATAGAGAAAGAGTCCGGATGAAGCAGCTCATCAAATGCCGTTCTTATTTTTGAACAGTAAAGAGGAAAACAAGCGGAAGATATATGTGAATATTTCTCATATTTATCACTTGGATTACTTGTGATTGCCACATATTTTTTGTCGGAGTTTATGATCCTTTCTTTAACTTCACCTTCAATATACTCATCTAAAAATACAGCTATATCATACTCACCGTCAAGGTTGTCTACCATCTCTATATCCATATTGAATATATCTGAATATTTTAAAAACGAATCAGCTTTGTAGCCTCTTATCATATCTTTTGAGTAGAAGATAGTCTTTAACTTCTTTAACTCATCCAGATCACTAAATATCTGGCATTCGTAGCTATGTATCTCTACAGGGATCTCTACCCAAAAAGTACTTCCCTCTCCCAGCTTTGACGTAACATGAACGCTTCCGCCCATATGCTCGGCGAGCTGATGACATATAGAGAGTCCCAGCCCTGTTCCCTCAAGCTCATCCACCTCCCATCTTCCGGCCTGCGTAAATGCAGTAAAGATACTTCTTATATCTTCTTGCGCTATTCCTATGCCGTTATCACGGACACTTACTTTTAAGATATTGTTTTTTTTGCATACTGCCTCAACGTGTATATGCCCGCCTATTTTCGTAAACTTTATAGCGTTGCTTAAGAGGTTTGAGAGAATCTGTTTTATTCTTAGCGAGTCCGCATAGAGCTCTTTTGGTATAGTCGGATCTATAAATGAGGTGACCACAATATCTTTTGCATTTGCAGAAGCTACAAAAAGCTCCAGGGTGTGACTTATCTCATTGTGAATGGAGAAAATCCTCGGCTCAATTGTAAACTCGCCGCTTCTGAGTTTTGTAAAATCCAAAATATCATTTATTATGCTTAAGAGATTCTCACCGCTGTTTAAGATGATCTCCAGATATTTTCTATGCTGCTTAGAGAGGTCTTGTTCTATCAAAAGATTAACAAACCCTAAAATGGCATTCAACGGTGTTCTGATCTCATGCGACATATTTGATAGAAAGTAATCTTTTGCCTGTGAAGCCTTCTGAGCCTCAAGTCTGGCATCTATGAGCGTTGTAACGTCATTGCCTATCGATATGTACTCTACTGAATTGTCATAAGGATCTATGATTTTAATGATAGTCACGTCTATATAAAAATAACCGCCGTTCTTTTTATTGTTCTTGATCGTGCCTCGAAATATTCCGGCATTTTCAAGCTGAAACCACAGATCTTCAAAATACTCTTCAGGCATATCCGCATGCCTTATCATACTATGGTTGCTTCCCATAAGCTCGTCAATAGAGTAGCCGCTTAGTTTTGCATACTTGTCGTTTACATAAGTAATGTTTCCGCTCTGGTCCGTCTTGGAGATGATCGCGCTCTCATCTAGCGCCTTTTGATATTCATTTAAGAGCTTTACGTGTCTGTCTATCTCCTGCTCTTTTTCAAAAATAGTATCTGAGTAATATTTCAATATGCTCTGAAAGTTTTTGTCAAAAATATATGTCAACTCGTCAAAAAGCTCTTTTGAATTGATCTCTTTATCAAATGTAAACTCAACCATTGCTCTTTTAAAATGGCTGCATATCTCAAAGAGTTCATCAGCCCTGATATCTTTATCTTTTAGGTATAAAAGCAATTTCTGCATGATCGGGCAGTTCCCAATTTTTACACTTCCGACTATCACGCCCATAAAGTAGTCAAATACGCCGCCGCCGTACTCTTCTAAAAACAGGTTCTTGTCAATATCATGAAGTCTAAGCAGTTTTTGCAAAGAGTTATAGGATATCCACCTTAAAAGTACGTTATTTTTTGATTCGATCAAAACACTCTTATTTTTTACAAGATTTAATAGTTCTTTTTCCATTTTATTTTACCTACATTATAAAATACGCGATAATCATAATTATAAATAGTTTTATCATCGATATTGCAGCCGTTCCTATTATATTTCCGATTTGGCAGCTAGTGCAAGATGTAAACTTTTTGCCTTCGTACTGAGCATAAAAGAAATATATTATATTTAAAATTATAGTAGTAGAAAATAGATATTTTTGATAACCCCATAATTGTTCTGACGTCTCCTCGGAAACAAACAGAGAAGCCATAAGTAAAGCCAACATCACTGCCATTACAATATTGATAACTTTGGTGATATAGTCTCTGTTGAATTTTGTCGGGCAAACCTCAGAAATTGCGATATCGCTTCCAAAGTCCAGCTTTTTCTCAAAAAGTTTTTTCTCTTCTTTATTTAACTTGTTGAAAAAACTCGATCCGAACGTATAGTCGATTTTTCTCTGAAGTAAAATACTAAGATCTCCTTCTGCCTTTAAGGAGTGCTGTTTTGCTTCTCTGTCCTGATAAACGAGGCTAATCTTCTCATACCTTGTAACATTCGCACTTAGGCCTGGGAAATAAGCCGTTTTCTCTACTGTTGTCACCCTTCCGCTGTTACTTATGATCCTTGGATTTATCAGCTCTAAAAATGTTCCATCCTCGTTTTTAACAACCACGACATTATAATAGCTGCCTATCTGAAACGCTGCCAATCCATCCAAAGAGTTTGCTTCTATTGTATCTTCTATATCTTGGATTAAAGAGAGTAGCTCTTCATTAAATACTCTGACATCTGTAGCATATTGTACACTAGGCGGAGTCGGGTATGTAATTATTTCTCTAATCATAAAAGGTACCTCATTTGGGTTTTAAATCTAAACAGACAAAGAGCGGGCAATTTGCCCGATCTCTTTTTTTTGAGAAGTTAGTGGCTTTTTCTTACCACTATTAACATTTTTATATTTATAACTATAAATCTGATAAGCTGCCAGATCTTACATGTTCTTAATTTTATAGCAAATTTCCCGGGTGTCATTGTCGTGAAATTATTGCCGTATGCCTTAATATTATGTTCTGCTTTCTTTTCCATTGTTTATCTCCTTTGGTATCTATTCAGGAATCATTGTCCAGCCGGCTTTTAGCTTAGCTTTCCAAATAAAGAGGTGATGAAGGATATGTTTTATCCAGTGACCTGCAAGACCTATCTCGCCGAATGTATAATCAACATCACGACCGGTTCCAGGATATTTTTCAAAATCAGGAACAACAGGATAGATCGTCATTGCAGCGGCAGTTCCGTCAAATATGCCTTTTCCTGCCGAAGCGACACAAGCAGCACCCATATGAGCCATTGAAGCTTCATGCAGAGGAGCGTTCTCTCCCTTTAAGATTCTGTCACAGATACTGTGAGCAACCGCTTTTCCGATAATACCAGACGGCATACCGGTTCTTGGAGGAGTCGGACTAATAGGAGTTCCGTTTGGTGAGCTCATAGGCTTAGAGATCGGATGCGGAGGTGCAAACGCTATACCGCAGGCAAACATATTGCCGTAAGTCGGGTTTTGGTAAGTTGTCGGCCAGTCACTTGCTTTCCAGTTCTC
>JBFEYZ010000086.1:0-7223 GCA_041561855.1 Sulfurimonas sp.
GCTTGTATAGGCTGTATGGAGTGTGAATTATCATGCCCTGATTTTGCTATATATGTAGCGGATAAGAAAGAGTATAAATTTGCAAAACTAACTGATGAGGCAAAAGAGCGTCAAGTAGCTATTGTTGCAAACAATTATATGTCGCTAGATCAAAAAGGAGTTAAGTAATGGCAAATAGAGAAGTTATTTCAAGCGGAAATGAACTTTCTGCATTAGCTGCAAAAGATGCAGGATGTAGATTTTTTGGAGGTTACCCGATAACTCCGTCAAGCGAAGTAATGCATGAGATGTCAGACTTAATGCCGGAAGTTGGCGGTGTCTGTATTCAAATGGAAGATGAGATCGCAGGTGTAGCAGCTGCAATCGGTGCCGGCATGGCTGGTGTTAGAACTATGACTGCAACTTCAGGTCCTGGAATATCGTTAAAAGCTGAGAACCTTGGACTTGCTCAAATGGCAGAAGTTCCTTTGGTTGTTGTAAACGTTATGCGTGGTGGTCCGTCAACGGGTCTTCCTACTCGTGTTTCACAAGGTGACGTTGCTCAAGCAAAAAACCCTTCTCACGGTGACTATAAATCAATAACTTTATGTGCAGGCTCACTTTCTGAGTGTTATACAGAGACAGTAAGAGCATTTAACTTGGCAGATAGATTTATGCAGCCTGTATTTGTTTTACTAGATGAGACACTTGGACATATGCACGGTAAAGCTGTCCTTCCTACTGAAGAGGAAGTTAAAGCCGGAATCGTTCCTAGAAAATCTTTTGACGGCCCTGCTGAAGAGTACTTCCCATATGAGTGCGAGCATGATCAGCCGGCAGTTTTAAACCCAATGTTCAAAGGGTATCGTTATCACTTTACAGGTCTTCATCATGATAAGAAAGGTTTTCCTACTGAAGAGATCGAGACTTGTAGAAAGCTTATTCAAAGACTTGAAGACAAAGTTGAGCTTCATAAAGATGAGATCGAGTCATATGAAGAGTTTCATACTGATGATGCAGAGATATTGATAGTTGCTTACGGTTCAGTTTCTCTTGCAGCAAAAGAAGCGATCAGACACTTAAGAGAAGAGGGCATTAAAGCTGGTTTGTTTAGACCTATTACGCTTTGGCCGAGTCCTGAAGACAAAATGAGAGAACTAGCGAATAAAATACCAAAAGTTTTGTGTGTTGAGTTAAATATAGGGCAGTATAGAGACGAAGTTCAAAGAGCTACAGGTAGACTTGATATTGACGGTCTATTTAAAGTAAACGGCAGACCTATCTCTCCTTATGAAATTGTAAATAAAGTAAAGGAGCTCTAAGATGGCATTTAATTATGAGAATTATTTAAGATTAGAGAAAGTACCGACTCTTTGGTGTTGGGGTTGTGGCGACGGAGTTATTTTAAAGGCTTTTATTAGAGCTGTTGATAAACTTGGAATAAGCAAAGATGATGTTTGTGTAGTATCTGGTATCGGATGTTCGGGAAGATTTTCATCTTATGTTGATTTCAATACTGTTCATACAACTCACGGTAGAACAGTTGCATTTGCAACAGGTATAAAGCTAATGAATCCGGATAAATATGTTATATGTGTTGCAGGTGACGGAGATGCACTTGCAATTGGTGGTAACCATACAATTCACGGATGTAGAAGAAATATTGATATAACAATGATAGTTATAAATAACTTCATCTACGGTCTGACAAACTCTCAAACAAGTCCAACTACTCCTCAGGGAATGTGGACGGTATCACAAAAAGCAGGTAATATTGACCCTACTTTTAATGCTACTGACCTAGCAATCGCTGCAGGAGCTTCTTTGGTCGCTAGAGAGACTATGATAGATCCTAAAAAGCTTGAGAAGATTTTTGTTAAAGCACTAGAGCATAGAGGTTTTGCATTCCTTGATATATTATCAAACTGCCATATTAACCTTGGAAGAAAAAACAAGATGGCTTCAGCAATGGAGAACCTGACTTGGATAGACAACATTACAGTATCTAAGAAAAAATATGACTCTATGAGCGAAGAAGAGAGAAAGAATCTTTTACCTACAGGAGTTCTTAAAGAGGATACAGAGGCAAAAGAGTACTGTGATATGTATGCAGAGATAATCAAAGTTCATCAAGGTAAGAGAAAAACACTTACTCAAGATGACTTTGAGAAAAAGATATAAGGAGAGCGCAATGGCTAGAACATTAATGAGATTTACCGGTGTCGGTGGGCAGGGCGTTCTTCTTGCAGGCGAGATCTTTGCTGCGGCAAAGATTACGACTGGCGGACATGGATTGAAAACTGCGACATATACGTCTCAGGTACGTGGTGGACCAACGGTTGTTGATATTACACTGGACGATGACGAGATATATTATCCGTATGCAAACGACGGTGAAATTAACTTTATGCTTTCAGTTGCTCAGGTTAGTTACGATCAGTTTAAAAAAGGTGTTCAGAAGGGCGGAACTATAGTTATAGACCCAAACTTAATCAAGCCTAGTGATGAAGATAGAAATACTTGGAAGATATATGAGATTCCTATCATTACAATTGCAAAGGAAGAAGTAGGTAACGTTATTACTCAGTCTGTTGTAGCGCTTGCAATTGCAAACACAATGCAAAAAGCAATAGACAAAGACGTTCTTATTGATACAATGCTATCTAAAGTGCCGGCAAAAGTTCACGATGCAAATAAGAAAGCTTATGATCTCGGAGAAAAATATGCTCTAGAGGCATTGGCTAAGTAGTTTAAAATTACATACAGCCTAAGCAGCCTTTTAAAAGGGCTGCTTTTTTTAAATATATTTCTAATATTACTTAGTATTAAATAATTAATATTCTCATATTATAAAATATCACACTTTTATACTTTCCCAGAAGAACTCAACATGCTTTTCAAACTGTGTAGATAGAGCAGTAGTAGGGGTATTATCAAATCTAAGCAGCGTGATCTGCAATCTAATATAGAACAGGGTAGATACAAACTCATATGCCACCATCATAGGGTCTGCTGAACGTATTAGTGAGTGCTGCATCATAATAAAAAATGCCTCAGAAAGCATTTTTATGTTCTCATTATGAAATTCATTCATAAACTGCTCTCTTAGCTCTCTATTTTGAAACAGCTCTATCATTAAAAGCCTAAACATATTTTCGTTGTTTTTATCAAAAGTAAGAAGCTTGTATTGCATCGCAAATTTTTGTAAAAAAGCTTTTCCTCTTAGTGCAGACTCTTTTATATCTGTTTTATCATCAGAGAAGGGCGTTGTAAATATCTCTTTTGCAACACATAGAAATATCTCCTCTTTATTTTTAAAGTGATTATACAGAGCACTCTCTCTTATGCCGACTTCTGAAGCTATTTTTCTTACACTTGTAGCTTTAAAACCATGTTCTGAGAATAGGGCTGAGGAAGCTTTTAGTATCTTTTGCTTAGTATTGGACTTCTTTTGAATCATCGTATTTTCGGGCATTTCATAACCTTTTTATTTATATGAACGATTGTTAATATAAATAAAATTATATATGAACAGTTGTTAATATAACCTTAGATTAAATGAACAGTTGTTCATAGTTTAAATTAGATATATGAACAAATGTTCATACGCTTTAAAAACCTAGTTTAAAGCAATTTTTTTATATAATTTTACAGGTACAACAGATAGATACTTGATTATTTCAAGAGGAAAGTCCGAGCTGCTATAAGAGAGTGTTCCATTTAACCAATGGCCGTAGCAATACGAGGGAAAGTGCAACAGAGAGTAGACTGCCGCATTATGCGGTAAAGGTGAAAGGGCGGTGTAAGAGACCACCAGTCTTTATAGTAATATAGAGAGCTTGTAAACCCAACATGGCAGCAAGAAACAGATGGTCAGCCTCTTATGTGGGATTTACGCTATGCGTAGATCTCTTTGCTACTGTTTCGCTAGAGTTACTATGTAAATAGTAAAGTAGATTAATACTATCAAAACAAAACTCGGCTTATGTTGTGCCTACTTTTTAAGCTATATAGCGCATTAACTAACATTAGTCTTCCACTTTATTTTTATATTAAATAACTATAGTTATAATCATTTAGGCACCAAATATGAAGAGGTTAATTATACTTCAATAAATATAGTAAAGGTACGTTATGAATTATTATGGAACACACGGTTACGGAATGGGCTTTAGCTGGCTGGTTATAATATTAATTATTATAGCATTAGTCTATTTTCTCAATAGCAACAAGAAAGAAGAGCTATCCGCTAAAGATATACTTGATAGAAAATATGCAAATGGTGAAATTGATGATGAAGAGTATAAAAGAAAAAGGGATGCTATAGAAAAATAAAGTTTAGCTACTATAAATAAAGCTAGTTTGTTTTCAAGAGAATTTACATTATGTTAACCAATATATTATTCTTAATATAATCAAGACCACAGAATCATTTCTATAAACTTCTACAAATAGTTAAGCATAAAAATCACAATCAAGAGAATAAGCAGATGAGCAGAAAAGAAAAGTTAATACAAGATATTCAAAATTTACTTAACAGCTATGAAGGGGTTCATTATACTTCAATAAATCCTGAGCTACTCGAGTTTATGGATGAAGCTACACTTATAAGTATCATTGACTCTCTCCTGAAGCAAAAAGAGTCATCTAAAGATTCTGATTTAGAGTGGCTGGAAAAATTCAAAAAATATGATTAACAGCACCCTACTTTGTGCTTTTTAGTTATGTTTTAATGCAATTCAATTATAAACTGTTTGATTTGTTACCCAAATATCTGATATAATTCTGCATATTTTAATGAAGGATATTTGTATGTCTAATGTAGATTTGGTTCAGTTGACGGAAGAAACAAAAAAATTAACAGCAATGGTTGTAGAGGATGAAAAAGTTGCCAATGAGCTTCTCAGCTCTACTTTTAAGAACTTTTTTGCTGACGTAAAGTCGTGTTTTAATGGAAAAGAGGCTCTTGAAATTTACTCAAAGTCAGCTCCTGATATAGTTTTCGTAGATATTATAATGGCTGAGATGGACGGAATTGAGCTTTCACGCAAAATCCGTGAAATAAATCCAAACCAGATCATTATCGTAATCTCGGCTAGCAACGATATTGAAAAGATATCAGAGTCTATTGAAGTAGGAGTAAATAGTTTTATACAAAAGCCAATAGATACCAAAAAGATAATTGAACTATTGTCAAATGTTGTAGCTATGATAAATAAAAAGAAGAAAATCGAGACTAAAACATTCTCTATTTCACTTCCATTAGACCTATATGAAATAGTAAATGACAATGCAAAAGCTGAAAGCATCTCTAAAAACGCTGTAATAATAAGAGCTTTGCGCAATTTTTACGATTAAATATCTTTTGTTTGCTGAGTTAGATAGATTTTATATTTTATTAAGAAATAAATCAATATAATTTCGGCTCAGTAAACAAGACTGACAAGTGGCCCCGTCGTCTAGCGGTCAGGATCCATGGTTTTCATCCATGTTACAGGAGTTCGATTCTCCTCGGGGTCACCACTTCATCAACTAAAAACAATCATTATTTTAACTTTTGCGCAACAAGTTCATTCACCACTTTTGGATTTGCTTTACCGCCCGTAGCTTTTAGTACCTGCCCTACAAAAAAACCAAGCAGATTGGTGTTCCCTGCTCTAAACTTTTCTACATTGTCCGGATTTTTTGCAATTATCTCATCAATTATAGGCTCAATTACGCCAGGATCACTTATCTGAACAAGTCCTTTTCTATTTACTATCTGTGCTGGATTTTCTCCAGATTTCGCCATCTCTTCAAAAACCTCTTTAGCTATTTTATTTGAGATGGTGCCATCATCTAGCATTTGCACAAGTTTAGCTACATCAGATGCATTAAATTGAAGATCGTGCACTTCTTTTTCTTTTAACTCTCTTGCAACCTCATTTGCTACTAGGTTTGCTATAGTTACAGGTGAGTTGTTAGCTGATAATACTTCAGCATAAAAAGAAGATAGCTTCTCATCTCTAGCTAAGATATCAGCAACCATACTGTTTAGTTGAAGTTCAGTCGTGTATTTGTCAAACAGAGCCTGCTCTGCTTCACTCATAGGCTCTGCTTCACCGTCAACTTGTACTTTTTTAACTTGAGGCTTACGTTCATCTCTTGGAGCTTTTTCTTTTTTAGTATAAGAGTCTTTAAGGCCTACTATTTTATTAAACACCGGCTTTTCATCTGTATAGTCGATAGGATCAGCGTAAAAATACCCTTGTCTTTCAAACTGGAATCTCTCATCAGGCTTTTCAGTTATCACAGCAGGCTCAATTAAAGCATTTTTGATGACTTTTAAAGAGTCTGGGTTTAAATCCTCTAATCCTTCCGGAGATTCGCTAGAGTATAATCTGTCATAAAGTCTTACTTCAACTGTTTTTGATCTGTTCGCATCTACCCACTGGATAGCACTTTTGACTTTTATACCGCTTGTATCTTGTCCGCTTTTGGACTCTGGATTATACTCGGCTATTATTTCTGTAATATTGCCATTTGCATCTTTTATAACTTCTTTACATGTGATAATATAAGCGTGTTTAAGACGTACAGGCTGCTCAGGGGTAAGACGAAAGTAACCTTGTGGAGGATTCTCCATAAAGTCATCACGCTCAATATAAATTTCTTTTGAGAAAGGTATCTTTCTTGATCCCTCTTTAGGTACATCATCAGGGTAGTATGAGGCATCAAGTTCTTCGCTGCCTTCATAATTTTCAATCGTTACCTTTAATGGGTCAAGCACACACATAACACGCGGTACTTTTGTGTTTAGATCATCTCTGATACAGAACTCAAGCTGTGAGACATCAACAGTAGAATTTGCTTTTGCTATACCGATCTGATCACAGAAGTTTAAAATAGATTCAGGTGTATAACCTCTTCTTCTAAACCCTGCGATAGTAGGCATACGAGGGTCATCCCATCCGTTTACTTTTTTTTCATTGACCAACTCAAGAAGCTTTCTTTTGCTCATAACGGTATAGTTGATGCCTAATCTTGCAAACTCATGCTGATAAGGGCGCGGCGGTTGAAGTCCAAGCGTGTCTAGCACCCAGTCGTAGATATCACGGTTGTTTTCAAACTCTAACGTACAGATAGAGTGAGTCACACCTTCGATATAGTCAGAGAGACAGTGTCCAAAGTCATACATAGGGTAGATTGCCCACTTGTCCCCTGCTCTATAGTGGTGTGCATGACGTATACGGTATAAAAGAGGA
>JBFEYZ010000087.1:0-7095 GCA_041561855.1 Sulfurimonas sp.
AGAGCGCATTTTCCAAAAATTTCAACAAAGTAACTTATAAAGCCGAGAGTTTAAATCTAGGACTTTCTCATATGTATAAAGATAGTTTTTTACCGGCTACGGCTACTTACTCTCCGGTCACAAGCTATATGACTTCAACCATAGGGTATAAATACGATAAGCACTACTCATATAGTTTTAGACTTGATTACGACTTGGAGAGAAGCGAAAAAAAGAGTTTTGAGATCGGCTTTTTGTATCAAAAGAGATGCTGGGACTTCGGGCTTACATACCTAGAGAACAATAGACCTATACTGAATCAGAACGGTCTCTCGGATTCTGTATATGACAGATTTATATATTTAACCATCAGACTTAAACCGATAATGAAAAATGAGGGAAGACTCTCAGGCTTCGTCTATAGACTTCCTGACAAATCGGAGGCGAATTAAGATCATGAAAAAGTACAAGCATATACTTAAAGACAGGCTGGATGCTGCAAAAAGACTTCAAGATGTAGTGCCGATGCAAAAGCTAAAAGACGAAAGTTGGAAAATAGTAGCAGTCTCAAGAGGCGGCTTGGAACTGGCTTATCATCTAAGAGGAAAATATAAGAACAGTGTTGATTTTCTCTTTTCAGAGGCAATAGTCGCACCAAACAACAGTGAGTGCGAGATTGCGAGAGTGTGTGAGAGTGAAGAGATAGTTATAAATGAGAATTTGGTATCTGCATTTGGAATAAAATATGACTATGTTTACGGCGAAGCTCACAGAAAACATGAAGAGAAGATTCTAAGTTACATATATCAGTACAGAAAGGGAAGACCGTTTGCATCAATGAATAATCAGGTAGTTTTACTGGTTGATGAGGGGAGCGAAACGGGAATGAAGTTTTTAACCGCTTTAAAGATGATCTTGGCGATGAAGCCAAAGGCCGTTTATATTGCCGTTCCGGTTATACCTAGCGATGTTTTAGAGTTTTTAGAGCAGTTTACGGACAATATATTTTTTCTCTACAATATAGATGACTATGTAGAGACATCTCTATATTACGAAGAACTAAATAGGATAGATGAAGATATGATAGAGAAAATATTAGGAGAAAAAAGTGAAGTATGATGTGAATATTGATTTAGAAAATAGAAGTGAAGAGTATTCGTTTAGTGAAGTTGCAAGACAGGCAAACGGAGCGGCTTGGCTAAAGAGTGGCGATACCGTTATTTTAGCAACAGTCGTAATAGACGAAACTGAAATAGTAAAAGATGATTTTCTCCCGTTAACAGTACAGTATATTGAAAAAACATATGCGGCAGGCAAAATTCCGGGCGGTTTTTTTAAACGTGAAACAAAACCGAGTGATTTTGAGACTCTTACATCCCGTATAGTAGACCGTTCTCTCCGTCCTCTTTTTCCAAAAGGATTCGGTCACCCGACACAGATAACTATTATGACTTTTAGTGTTGATGCCGAGGCTGATCTGCAGGTTTTAGCACTTAATGCTGCATCTGCAGCTCTGTTTGTAAGCGATATTGATATTAATAAATCAGTATCTGCAGTAAGAGCGGCAAATGTTAACGGAGAATTGGTTTTAAACCCTACTCTCTCTCAGCTAAATAATTCTACACTGGACCTATACCTATCTGGAACAAAAGATGAACTTTTGATGATTGAGATGAGAAGTATCGGTTCAGAGAAGATAGACTCTACTCTGGTAATAGATCCTCTTATTGATCCTGCGATAAGTGCACCTATTATAACTACACATACATCAAATGCATTGCCTGAAGATGAACTTATTGATATTCTGCAAAGATCACAACAGCTTCTTTTTGATAGTAATGCTAAGTATGAAGAGGCTTTTAGAGAGTTTAAAAAAGAGACGAAAGCAATAGAGTACAAAGCACATGTTATAAACGAAGAGATGGTTGATTATGTAAGAGAGAATCATATTTCAGATATAAAAGCTGCAATGAACCAAATGGCGAAATCAGAGCGCTCAACTGCTCTAAGGACACTTAGAAAAAACATTATGCTTACCCAAGAGCACTGGGATGAGCTAGAGTTAAAAGATGCAATCGAGAAAGTTAAAAGAGAGCAGGTAAGAGCTCAAATATTAAAAGAGAACGTTAGAGCAGACGGCAGGGCTTTAAATGAGGTAAGACCAATATCTATAAGCACAAACGTACTTCCTCGTGCACACTCGTCATGTCTCTTTACCCGCGGTCAGACACAGGCATTAGTCGTACTAACTATGGGCGGAGCAAAAGATGCGCAGATGTTTGAAACATTGACGGATGAAGGGATCCAAAATGAGAATTTTATGGTTCACTATAATTTTCCAGGATTCAGCGTCGGTGAAGCGTCTCCGATAATGGGGACAAAAAGAAGAGAACTCGGACATGGAAATCTGGCTAAAAGAGCTCTGGAGCCTATAGTAAATCTGGACGGTCAGACAGTTCGTCTGGTCTCTGAGATACTGGAGTCAAACGGTTCATCATCAATGGCTACAGTATGCGGCGGCTATATGGCGCTAAAAGCTGCTGATATAGAGACTAGCGATGTTATTGCCGGTATTGCAATGGGTATGGTCAGTGAAGGCGAAAAATATGCGATTCTCTCGGACATCATGGGTCTTGAAGACCATGACGGGGACATGGATTTTAAGGTAACCGGTTCAAGAGACGGGATTACTGCAATGCAGATGGATATTAAGCTTGGAGGCATCGGTTTAGATATTCTAAAAGAAGCACTCTATCAGGCAAAAGAAGGAAGAACCCATATTATAAGCATCATGCAAGAAGCTGAGAAGGAAATCGAATTTAATGACGGTGTACTTCCTAGTACAGATTTTTTCCATATCCACCCAAGTTTTATAGGTGAAGTTATAGGACAGGCAGGTAAAACGATTCGCGAGATAATCGAGAAGTTTGAAGTGGCGATTGATATAGACAAAAAAGATGGAAAAGTAAAAGTAACAGGTAAAAGCAAAAGCGGCGTGAAAGCTGCAAGAGAGCATATAGAGGGAATCGTAAATGCTCCTAAAGTTGCAAAGATAGAGTATAAAGTAGGCGATAAATATAAAGGGGTAGTTAAAAAAATAGTTGATTTCGGTGCATTTATCGAGCTGCCTGACGGAACAGACGGCCTTATACATATCTCTAAAATCTCTGATCAGAGAGTAGATAAAGTGAGTGATGTGTTAAACGAAGGTGACGAGATAGATGTTGAGATATTAGAGTTCAAAGGGAATAAAATTTCTTTGGGACGTGCATAGATAAAATTGTATACATTAAAGTAATTTTTAGTACTTTTTGTGTATCATTCGCCATCAAATTTTAGTAGGGAAATCCTTTCATTTATGTTTGGGTTGCTATATTCTTGCGGATATGGTTACGCTATCCGAAAAAGTTTGTAATAATTTTAATGGAGAAACTATGAAAAAAATTCTTTTCTTAATGGTAGCATTTGCTACTGCTGCTTTGGCTGCTGACGGTGACGTTGCAAACCAAACTCTTAAAGCTTACTCAATGATCGCTGCAGGTCTTGGTCTTGGTCTTGCTGCTCTTGGTGGAGCTATCGGTATGGGTCATACTGCTGCTGCTACAATCGCTGGTACAGCTCGTAACCCAGGTTTAGGTGCTAAACTTATGACTACGATGTTTATCGCTCTTGCGATGATCGAAGCACAGGTTATCTATGCACTTGTAATTGCGTTAATCGCACTTTACGCAAACCCTTACTTAGGTTAATAAACCCAAGTACTCCTCTTGCCGGCTTCTGCCGGCAATCTTTATTTTATGCGATCGTGGTGGAACGGTAGACACGCTACCTTGAGGGGGTAGTGCCTTACGGGTGTGAGAGTTCAAATCTCTCCGATCGCACCATCTTCAAATCTCATGCTTTAACTGCTTTTTTAAAAATAAAATAAACCATCATTGTTAAAAATAAAACTGCACCAGAGATATCAAACATAGAAATCGATTCTTTGTCAACAGAGTTATCTATTATATGCAAAAACCACTCTTTTGGAAATATAAAGTCGATCATAAGTGCAAAAGATAAAGTAACCGCAATAATAGAAATTAAATATACTATTAATGCATCATTGCCTAATATTTTTTTAATAATACCTGCTGTGATTATATTGGTTGCAGGAGCCGCTGCTAAAAAAATAAAAGCCACTCCAGGACTTACTCCGATGCTAAGCATTGACAATGCCACGGGTATTGCAGATATTGAACATACATAAAGCGGAAGAGCAACAATAAAAACTAAAAAGTATGCTAAAAGTATGTTGTCGTTTAAAAATTCGACACCGTTATCCGGAATTATCATCATAAACATAGTTGCCAAAACCAGTCCATAAAACATAGGCTTTGCAATATCGCTAAATACTTCATTCAAAGAGTAATTTAGAGCTTTTTTAAATTTGCTTTCCTCTTGTGGTTCTTTTAAAGAACAACAACTGGTGCTGCAACATGACTCCGCTTGTTCTTGTGTATTTATCGTTTCGTTTGACTCTTTTACCAAACTACCTGCTAAAACACCACTTATGAAGCTTGAAATAACTCTCAATATCGCCATAGGCAAACCAAAGACACCATATGTCGCTATAATAGAATCAACTCCGGTCATTGGAGTAGTGATAAAAAAGCTAGTTACTGCTTTTTTTGAAGCGCCCTTTTGTCTTAGGCTTGTTGCTAGCGGTATGACTCCACACGAACAAAGAGGGAGCGGTATCCCGTAAAGAGCACCTTTTATTGCGCCATATTTACTTTTGTGGCCTAAATGCTTTTTGATCCAATCTTCTGATACATAAAGATGAACTATGCCAACAAAAACCAGCCCAATAAGAACATATAATCCTATCATTAAAGATAAGTTCCAAAAATTTATAAAAAAGTTAATGATAATTTCCATGATAATTCCTATAGTAGCGTATGTTCAATTAGAATTCTCAAGCCTATTAGGATTAAAATAATTCCACCGATCTTTTCTGCTTTATCTTCTAGAAATGAACCGCCTCTCGTGCCAACAAATACACCTAGATAGCTGAAGATAAATGTTACAATCCCAATAATTATCATTGATATAAAAGGATTAATGTCCAATAAATTTAATGTAAAACCTGCAGCCATTGCATCTATACTTGTAGCAATAGCGAGAATTAGAAGAACTCTGTTTGTAATCACACTAATTTCATCTTCAGTGCTTTCTTGAAAACTTTCATAGATCATTTTCCCGCCTATTAAACCAAGAAGAACAAAAGCAACCCAGTGATCAATAGATTCTACAAAGCTTCCCAGACCTACACTCGCTAAATATCCAAACAATGGCATTAACATTTGAAAAAATCCAAAAAGCAGAGCTGCTTTAATAGCTAGCTTTTTATTAAACTCTATGGATTTTACTCCCAAGCCGATTGATACCGCAAAAGCATCCATTGAAAGCGCAAATGCCAATAATAAAATTTCAAACATGTTAATTGTCCTATTTAAAATATGTTTTTAATAAAGAGGTTAAGTCTCCGACTATATTTTATCTGCTTATCTGGTATTCTTTTGAAATATTTTTATTAAATTGTTCATAACCAGGATATGCAGAAAAATCTATTTGTTCATAGTTTTTTTGCATCATCCTCGTTATTAGCCTCATCTTCAGCTAGACGATATGAAGCACTAATAATAAACATAGTGATAAAAAGTACTCTATTTAATAATGGTAATGCAATCTTCACTATTTGGAACCAAGCATAAAAAACTGTATGCTTCATTTCCTAGAGTTTTATAGCTGTGAGAAAGACCTGCAGGAATCAGTAAAATATCTCCTGCTTTTGCTTCAAATATTTCATCTCCGATCTGCACTAGCGCGCGCCCAGAGAGAACATACTGCTCATGTTCAATGCTATTTGTGTGAAGAGGCATATGTCCGCCTGCCTCTATTATAAAGTTTCTCATAGCGAAATTTGGTGATTCGTCAGGAGATAAAAGCATCTTCATAGATACGCCTTCTCCGGCCTTTTGAGGTATCGCCTCAACAGAATTTATCTCTTTGTGTAGGTACATTATAGCCTCCTATAATAATATTTTTGGTAGCATATCATAAATTGTGTTTGATTTACTTGGAGAGTGTTTATGAAAATTGCCAACAATATAACGGAACTGATAGGTAATACTCCTTTGGTTAGATTAAATAAAGCATCAAACCTTACAGGTGCTAATATAATTGCAAAGTGTGAGTTTATGAACCCTACCAGCTCCGTAAAAGACAGAATAGGTTTTAATATGATAAGACGGGCGATCGAAGCGGGGAAAATAACTAATGAGACTACCGTGATCGAACCTACAAGCGGTAATACAGGAATTGCGCTTGCGGCAAATTGCGCGGCTCTAAATCTAAAACTCATCTTGACAATGCCAGAATCAATGAGCTTAGAGAGAAGAAAGCTGCTCAAAGCACTTGGAGCCGAGTTGGTTTTAACGCCTGCTCCGCTTGGTATGAGCGGTGCAATTGAAAAGGCTGATGAGCTTCAAAAGGAGATTCCAAACTCAATAGTTCTGCAGCAGTTTAAAAACCCTTCTAATCCGGAAATCCATGAGCTGACAACTGCGCAAGAGATACTTCGCGATACGGATAAAAAGCTTGACGCTTTCGTGGCTGCTGTAGGAACAGGAGGAACACTTAGCGGAACTTCAAAGGTATTAAAAGAGCAGATAAAAGATATAGCAATATTTGCGGTCGAGCCGGCTAGCTCTGCCGTGCTCTCGGGAGAGAGTGCCGGTCCACACGTTATACAGGGGATAGGTGCAGGATTTATTCCTGATACCTTAGATACAAGCATATATGGTGAAGTAATAAAAGTCAGTAACGAAGATGCGATAAATACTGCGAAAATGTTAGCAAAAGATGAGGGTCTGCTTGTGGGCATATCCGCAGGGGCGAATGTGTTTGCAACGATGCAGATTGCTTCGAGGGAGGAGTTTAAGGGCAAAACTCTTTTGACTGTCCTTTGTGATACGGGCGAAAGGTATCTGAGCACAGAACTTTTTGATGAATAGACTTTTTTTAGAAACTATCAGGGTAGTTGACGGGGAGGTTTTTAATATCCTCTACCAC
>JBFEYZ010000088.1:0-7051 GCA_041561855.1 Sulfurimonas sp.
TCTTTTTGGACAACGACATCTATTACAAGGTCGCTGTATTTTCCAAGCGTTGACTCATGTTTTTTTTTCATGCCGATAAGCGGAATTTCAAATATTTTTATATGCGGAAGTATTGAGCTTAGCTCCTCGCTCTCCCCGCTGTAGCTTATGGCCAAAACTACATCATCTTTGCCAATCATTCCTAAATCACCGTGAAGTGCTTCGGTTGGATGTAGAAAAAAACTAGGTGTTCCGGTAGAGGCAAAAGTAGCTGCCATTTTTGCGCCGATGAGTCCTGATTTGCCTACGCCTGTAACAATGAGTTTTCCTTTGCACGCAAGTATTATATCTACGGCTTTGTCAAATACATCGTTTATGCTTTTGGCGCTATCTAAGAGCGTTTGTGCTTCAATTTGTAAGGTTTCTTGTGCTATTTGTCTGTAATTCATAATGCAATTATACCCTTTTTGGGTATAAATTGCGTTGCAGGTTTATCTAATATCAGGCTTTGGGGTTTTAGATGTAGAAGCAGGAAGCTGAGGAAGAGTCATATCTGCCTTTCTGCCCTCAAGCGCTTTTAGGAACTCTTCGATAGAAGCAGCTTCTTTATCACTTATATCAGCTCCAAGTTGGATACGGCCCATCTCTTTTATAGCCTCTTTTAGTTCCCATATCTGACCGTTATGAAAATATGGTGCAGTCTGTGTAATATTTCTAAGAGTCGGTACTTTTACCATACCGTTTTTATCTCCTTTAAAGTCGCCTACATCTTGAAATTTGTATGTTCCAGTGATGTTAAACGCGTTCATCGCACCGCCCAAAGCTATACCTGTATGACATGTGGTACACCCTTTGTCCATAAATGTCTTTAAGCCCTCTTTTTGTGCTTTTGTCATAGCGTTTTCATTGCCGTTTAGGTAGTCATCATATGCAGACGGAGTAACAAGGGTTCTCTCAAAAGTAGCTATCGTATCTGCTACTTTTGCAAATGTTATTTTTACGTCTTTGCCGTATGCACTTTTAAATTCTGCCACATACCCAGGCATAGAAGTAACGGTTGCTACGACGTGCTCAGGAGTCGCCGCCATCTCAGGAGCCGCTTGGATAGGACCTTGTGCCTGAGCTTCCAAGTGAGGGTCACGTCCGTCCCAGAATTGAGAGTTGAAAAAGACCGAGTTAAAGACGGTAGGGGAGTTTAGGTGATGCGGGTTTTGTGTCCATCTGTGACCTATTGCCGCAGGGATCCCGTCATCTCCGCCTTCGCTTAGGTTATGACAACTGTTACAGCTAATAAAGCCGCTCTTGGAGAGTCTCGGGTCGAAATAGAGTTTCTTTCCTAGCTCTACTTTTTCGTCCGTGATAGGGTTTTTAGGGTTATCTATAAGTTTCATAAGCTCTTTTTTATCTGTAGGAATAGGCTTTAAGCCGGCTTTTTTAGCCTCTGTAGATAAATCAGAAGCCAAAAGAGAGGAAGCGGCAAATGCTATTGTTAAAACGGTTCTTTTGTACATGATGATTCCTTTTGTAAAATTGTCATAAATCTTACATTTATTTAGCTTAAGCCTGTATAACACATTTATATTATTTTTATAAATCTAAAGTATATATATCGCAGGATAAGTCAATAAATAGCCTTTATTTATTAGAGATAAGATATAATAATTCTAAAATTTTTAGCAGGGAAAAAAATGAGAGATAAATTAGGAAAATATGTAAGCAGCATTAATACACTTAAAGTTGAAGAGAGGGTGTTGTATTATAATACGCTTATTTTAGCGGAAGAGGGTGCAGGCAAAACAAACCTGGCGTGCAGAATAAGAAATTATATAATCGACAACAACGTTGCAACGCTCTATCTTGATTTTTCCAATTCGGATATAGAAGATATAGAGCTTAGATACAAAGATGAGTATTTTAATTATATAAGATTTGATGAGAGCGAAGAGTTTCAAGTGGAATTTAATAAACTCATAGATGAAAAAAAACATATTTATATGGCAGTCGATCCTGCTTACTTCTCAAATAAAAGAGATATAAAAAGTAAGCTGACGGAGACACTTCAGATTAAGGGACTTCTGGAAAATTACTACTACTTTTTCCACGATATTGAAAATCTAAACGGCTTTTATACGAAATTTGAAGACTTTTTGCTCTATATGCTTAATTTTCTAAATCTTAAAAAATATGGTCTTACATTCCTGGCACAGCCTCACAGCACTTTTGAAAGTCCTCAGATAAAGCTTCTCTTTACATTCTTATATCTCGGAAGATGTTCAAATTTTGAATACTTCAACACAGCAAATCTGAAAAAACTTCCAAAAAACAGATTTTTTTACCAGTACAGAACAAACTATCATACGCTCTTATTCAATGACATAAAAAGTAACGTGGTAGAGATAGACGAGTATGTGATCGAAGAGTAGTTATGCAAAAACTTTTTGATGAGGTGGCCTCTTTAGACAGAAGATGCTACGATGAGTTTTTTTTAAGTGAAGATCTGCTTATGGAGCATGCGGCCTGTGGTATGTCTGAGTATATTCGTAACAACTTTAAAAAAAGTTCAAAAATCGTTATAGTTTGCGGAAGCGGCAATAACGGAGCCGATGGAATTGCTCTTGCGAGGCTTTTGCATACGGATTATAATGTTTGTATATTTTATGCAAAAAAGCCTGCGTCAAAGATGGCTCTTTTGCAGCAGAAAAGAGCTCTTAGTATAGGGGTAAAAGAGTCTGCAGCTCTTCAGGCATGCGACGTTTTGGTTGATGCAATCGTCGGTACTGGGTTTAGCGGTGAATTCAGTGATGAGATTACTTCTATAATTGAAGAGATGAACAACATGGATGCTTTTAAGATCGCATGCGACATACCTTCCGGATATAGATTTCTTGCAGATGTAACGCTTACTATGGGGGCACTGAAAAAGAGTATGTTTTTAGACAGCTCAAAAGATGCACTTGGAGAGATCAGAGTATTAGACCTTGGAGTAAGCAGAGATATTTATGAAAAAGAGAGCAGCTGCAAACTGCTTGATTTAGATGATTTGAGACTTCCTGCAAGAACAAAAAAAGATTCCCATAAAGGCTCTTTCGGTCATCTGGCGGTAGCATCAGGTCAGATGAGCGGAGCAAGTATAATGAGTGCTCTCTCGGCACTCAGGTTTGGAAGCGGACTTGTAACCCTTGTCGGGTTTGAAAAAATCGAGATACCGCATACTCTTATGTATTCACACGAGGTACCGAAAAATACGACTGCATTAGCCTTGGGAATGGGACTTGGAGCAGAGTTCAGCGCTTTGGAACTGGAGAAGTTTTTAGACAACTCCCTGCCTCTTGTCGCAGATGCGGACATATTTCATATGCACGCTGTCAAGGATATTTTAAAAAGAGAAGCTGTTGTATTAACGCCTCATGCAAAAGAGTTCGTCTCACTTTTAAAAATAGTAAATATAGCAGATATAACTGTAGACGAGCTGCAAAAAGAGCGTTTTAAATATGTAGATATGTTTTGTAAAAAATATCCGAATGTTACGCTTCTTTTAAAAGGAGCGAATGTGATCATAGGTAGGAACGATGAGTTTTTTGTAAATCCTCACGGAACTCAGGCATTGGCAAAAGGCGGAAGCGGAGATGTGTTAAGCGGTCTTATAGCATCGCTGCTCTCTCAGGGTTATAGTTGCTTAGATGCTGCAATAAACGGCTCTTTGGCACACACAAAAGCAGCACTAAATTACACCGGAGCTGATTATTCACTAACGCCGGATGATTTAATAGAGGGGATATGCAAACTATAAGATTGCTTATGTTATAAAACAGCAATTTAAAAAAGAGGTAGTAAAATTATGGATAATATTTTAAAAATAGGAAAGTATGAACTCGGTTCCCGTTTAATTGTAGGAAGCGGAAAATATAAAGATTTTCAAACGACTAAAGATGCGACTCTTGCAAGCGGAAGCGAGCTTATAACCGTTGCCGTACGCAGATTGAACATAACTGACCCTGATAAAGAAAATCTTCGTGATACGTTTGCAGGGACAAATGTTAAGTTCCTGCCAAACTCTGCAGGATGTACGACGGCTGAAGAGGCGATAACTACTTTTAGGCTAACACGTGAGGCTACCGGGATTGACCTTATTAAGCTAGAGGTTATCGGTGATACTCAAAAAACACTCTATCCTGATGTTTTAGAGACCATCAAAGCATGTGAAATACTATCAAAAGAGGGTTTTACCATTATGGCGTACACATCTGATGACCCTATTATGGCAAAGAGGCTTGAAGATGCAGGCGCACATGCAATCATGCCTCTTGCTGCGCCGATAGGAAGCGGTCTAGGGATTCAGAATCCGTATAACATAGTATTTATCCGTGAAGCTGTAAAAGTTCCTGTAATAGTTGATGCCGGGATCGGTTGTGCAAGCGATGCTGCATATGCAATGGAGCTTGGTGCAGAGGGAGTTTTGACAAATACCGCTATAGCTCAGGCAAACGATCCTATGATGATGGCAGAAGCTATGAAGCATGCGGTGATTGCAGGCCGCATGAGTTATCTTGCAGGAAGAATCCCGAAAAAACCGTATGCAACCGCATCTTCCCCGATAGATGGATTGATACAGTTTTAGAATCGGTTTTTTAAATCTCGATATTCTTTGAAAGATGGGTAAGCAGCAGAAGCTGTCCCATCCCTTCAAAAAATCTCTCTATCCCCATACCGTCTTTACTATTTGTAGATTTTTCCAGTGCAGCCAGAAAAACCAATTGCGACTCCTCTGAAGCCATCATAAAAGCATCCATAATATATTTAAAAGAGAGTGTGTGAACTTTACCGTTTACATCAAAGTCAATTTCGGAATCAAGATTAATATTATTTTGTGCTAAAAACTCGATGCACTTCTGTCTGATCTCGCTCATCTTATAGCCTCATCGTCAAGTTCGCCGCTTTTGAACTTTTTCATGTAAACATCAAGCTGCTTTTTGACATCACCGCTGAGAATAAAAAGCCCAAGAATGTTTGGCAGTGCCATTGCCAAGAGAAGCATAAAACTAAAATCAACAAGCAGCCCGGTGCTTACAACTGTTCCTATAACAGTAAGGGTTAGAAACATGATTTTATAGATAATCGATAGTTTAGAGCCAAAAAGATATACCCATGCTCTCTCGCCGTAGTAAGACCAAGAGATCATCGTAGAAAAAGCAAAAAGAGTGATACTTACGGAGAGAATGGCAGGAAACCAATCAATAACCGTTCCGTAAGCGGCACTTGTTAAAGCGGCACCTTGTTTTGCTTCAATTAGGGCAACATAAGCTCCGTCGTGTGCATAAACACCAGTGATGACAATAACGAGCGCGGTCATAGTACAGATCACAATAGTGTCTATAAAAGGTTCATAAAGAGCAACCAGACCTTGTCTGACAGGGTATTTCGTTCTAACCGGTGCATGCGCAACCGGCGAAGAGCCTATTCCTGCTTCACTTGAGAATACGGCTCTTTGAAAGCCCTGTATCAAAGAACCGACAATCCCTCCGTAAACGGCACTCGTTGAAAATGCCTCCGTTAATATAATATTAAAAGCATCATCGATCTTTTCAAAGTGAACCCCTAAAATCCATAAAGATGCAGATATATATATTATAGCCATGAAAGGCACCAGGGTTTCGGTAATGTGAGCAATTCTGGTAACACCGCCTATGATAACAAAGCCCACCAAAGAAGCGATGATTATCCCAAATACTATAGGAAACTCTTGAAAAAACGGTATCTCTTGAGAGATAGCGCTAAGGGCTTGCGAAACCTGAAAAGTGTTTCCCCCTCCTATTGCCCCTCCGATCATAAATACGGCAAAAACTACCGCTAAAACTTTACCGAACTTTGCATATCCTTTTTTTGCCAAACCTTTGGAGAGATACTCCATGGCACCGCCCATAACCGTGCCGTCTTTTAAAAACTCTCTATATTGAAGCGAAAGTGTCACTTCCGTAAACTTTAGGCTCATCCCCAAAAAACCGGCTACTATCATCCAAAAGGTTGCTCCAGGACCTCCAATCGCAACTGCTAGAGCGACGCCTGCAATGTTCCCAAGCCCTACAGTAGCGCTCAGAGCCGTAGTAAGAGCTCCGAAAGATGATATCTGACCGACATCATCAATGGTATTGTATCTGCCTCTTACAATATCAAAAGAGTGTTTTAACATCCTTAAATTTATAAATCTTGTTAAAAAGGTAAGATAGATACCGCCTGATATAAGCCAGATTACCAAAAACGGTAAATTGACTCCATCTACTGCTCCAAACAATATATCAAAAAAGAGAACCGTTTCTAAAAAATTGTTGATACTACTAAATATTTCACCCAAAATTAACCCTTTAAAACAGTAATTTTGTATTGTAACAAACTAATCTTAATCTCTTTTTGCGTCACTCTTTTGAAAGTTTTTAAATATACAAAAAATAGTATTGACTTTTTAAAAATAATTAACTATAATTTCGCCTCATTAATCAGCTGCAGAGTTGTTTTAATGAATAAGGTCGGGGTGTAGCTCAGTATGGTTAGAGTACTTGGTTTGGGACCAAGGGGCCGAAGGTTCGAGTCCTTTCACCCCGACCACCTAAATTTTATATTTAAAAAAGCTGATGGTGGGATTAGCTCAGTCGGTTAGAGCACTAGTTTGTGGCACTGGGGGCCGCGAGTTCGAATCTCGTATCCCACCCCATAACTTAGATATAAAAACTTAATAATAACAATAAATTTTGTGGCGTCCGTGGCTCAACTGGATAGAGTTTCGGACTTCGGATCCGACGGTTATAGGTTCGAATCCTATCGGGCGCACCATTTTTATAAATGTATGCGTCCTTAGCTCAGCTGGATAGAGCAATGCCCTTCTAAGGCATCGGTCACACGTTCGAATCGTGTAGGGCGTACCACCTTGTCTGAAGAGACGTAAAACACTTAATATGCGGATGTGGTGAAATTGTTATACACGCCAGACTTAGGATCTGGTGCCGTAAGGTGTGGAGGTTCAAGTCCTCTCATCCACACGATTACCTGAAACAGGTAACCTCAAGAGACTTTACTCTCA
>JBFEYZ010000089.1:0-7018 GCA_041561855.1 Sulfurimonas sp.
ATTATGCGGCAAGCCTGAGTGTCATAGCTGTGGAGCCTAGTAAAAGAAATTACTTTCTTTCACGTTATAATATTAAATAGCTTCGCTATCAGACTCTCCCGTACGTATACGGATGATTTTTTCAACATCCGTAACAAATATCTTACCGTCCCCTATCTTACCTGTTCTGGCAGCTTCTACGATAGTATTTGTCACCTGCTCTACGCTCTCATCATTGACTACCATCTCCATTTTTATCTTCGGCAGAAAATCTACTACATACTCCGCACCGCGATAAAGTTCACTATGTCCTTTTTGACGACCGTAACCCTTTACTTCACTTACCGTCATACCGGTAATACCTATCTCGGCCAATGCATCTTTTACATCTTCTAGTTTAAAAGGCTTTATAACAGCTTCTACTTTTTTCATAATGTATCTCCAAATTAAGTTTAAAATTGTAACCACTTTTATGGTTTTAATCAACCGCTATCCAAGTATATTTACTAGCAGCCGACTCTGCCGACAAAATTAGCTCTATCGGCACTGCACACTACAGGTTTAGCGCTTTTTCTCCATGAACGGTCTCATCAAGCCCTCTGTTCTCACTCTCATCATCGACTCTTCCTCCGCCTGTGAGCATAGAAGCTATAAAGTAGACGACAGCTGTTGCAATAGCGCTGTATACGATAGTCAGGGCAATCGCTTTGAACTGGCTTGCCAGCTGAGAAGCCATATCGTAAGCCTCAGGCATTGCATAAGGAGCAATAAATATCGCCGTAGCTATAGAGCCCCAGATACCTACCAAGCCGTGTATCCAAAAAGCATCAAGTGCGTCATCTGCTTTAAACATATTTTTTAGTTTTGCGACAGCGAAAAATCCTAAAATACCGCCGACCAAGCCGATTATAAGGGCACCTTCAACCCCGGCACTTCCAGAAGCCGGAGTAATTGCCACAAGACCTGCGACTGCACCCGATGAACCACCTACGATCGTAGCCTTTTTATAAACGATCCACTCTGCTATGATCCATCCTATAACACCTAGTGCCGCAGCTACATTTGTCACCAAAAAAGCAGATGCAGCAACACCGTCTGCAGCCAACTCGGATCCTGCATTAAAACCGAACCATCCAAACCATAAGAGCGCAGCTCCAAGTGCCACCAAAACAGGAGAAAACGGCTTGATAGCGGCTTTACCGTAATCTCTTCTTCTCCCGAGTATCAAAGCGACTACAAGACCTGCAATACCTGCATTTAAGTGCACAACAGTTCCTCCTGCAAAGTCCATCTCTCCGAAGTTAAGAGTCTCTCCGCCACCCCATGCCCAGTGTGTAATCGGTGCATAAACCACCGCTATCCAAAGAGCAGCGAACACTATATATGTAGAAAACTTGACTCTCTCAATCATCGATCCGCTTGCGATTGCAACCGCAATTGCCGCGAATGTTCCCTGAAATGCAACAAAAAGAAGCTCAGGAATTGTTCCGCTTAACGTCTCAGATGTTATTCCGGATAAAAGAACCTTTCCGCTTCCTATAATATCTCCGTCGCCAAAAGCAATGGAGTAACCGATCAAAACCCATACCAAAGTACCTACTGCATAAGCACCCAAACTCATACCTATAGTGTTTAACACATTCTTAGAACGAGTTAGTCCACCGTAAAAAAGCGCTAATCCCGCAGGCGTCATCAGCATGACAAAAGCAGTAGCAACCAGCATCCAAGCAGTGTCACCGCTGCTTAATACATCCTCTGCAAATACAAAAGACGGTATAGCTAACATACTAAACAAAAACCTCTTCATCTTTAAATCCTTTTTTTTTGATCTGTCAAATTATATACCATCCAAATTCATAAAAGAGCAGAAAACTGATTATTTTTTAATCAACCAAAGCTGCTATACCATATATTAAAAATAAAAACTTAATGAATATTTAAAGTTTATCATAATATAGTTTTTACTTATGAATAAATTCTATTAATTCATAATATTTTTTTATATAAAAGGGGTTTTTATGAAGAGGTTTCTAACAAATAAGATTGCCTATCTTGTAGGCTTTTTAACAATATGCAGTACGATTGCGGAAGCCACACCTGCATTTGCAAGACAGATGGATATGGAATGTATGTCATGCCATTTTCAAAATATACCGAAACTCAATTCTTTCGGAAGACAGTTCAAGCTATCCGGATTTACTATGACAAGCGGCAAAGAAAAAGAAGAGATGAAGAGTAAATTTGCAGGCGGGCTTGCCCTCCCGGATACTCTTAACATGGGACTTGTATTAAAAGCGCGTATTCTGCATGACGACAAAACTGAAAATACGACATTAGGAAAAACTACAAAAACCGAGATATTTGACGAAAGTGCTTTTATCTTCGGAGGCAAAATTGCAGATAACGTAGGTACTTCGATGGAAGTTGCCGCAGGCGGTATCTTCGGGGGTAAAGTCCTATTTACAACAGAGGCATTAGGCGGCAGAGTGGGAGCCGCATACTCCACTACCGATGCTCTAGGGGCATTTCAAGGAACAGAATTGTACACAACGGGTCTATACAGACCGATTCGACAGTTTGAAAATCGTAAAAAGACAAACATATTTCAGGATTTAGGAATTGGCGACGGAGAGTCCTCTGTTGTACAAGTCTATTACTCAGGATATGGATTCTACGGTACTGTTGGCGGCTACATTCCTACCTTTGCTCAAAGTTCAAGAACAGACAGCGACGGATACAAGCTCTTAGCAAGAGCTGCTTACGAGTTTAATGTTGCAGATTCTTCGATTATGATAGGGGGCTATTACATGGGCGGGGACATAGGGAACAAGATTATACCCTACAACCTTGCGGATATAACTGATGAGATAGACCTGGCGTATGTCGCTGCACTAAACAGAACGTCTTACGGTATTGACTTTCAATTACAGAGCGAAATATCTAATATGTCTTTGATGATGACCGGTGGCTATGTCATCAAAAACGACTATGAGGACCTCGATATGACCACAGGCCTTGCAACGAATACTCAGGATATAACGGGTTATCATGTTGACGCTCAGCTTAATCCTACAGATATATTCGGTGTAAAAGTAGCCGTACTTGGTCACAACGACAAAACGGCGCAAAGAGATTATAATATCTACTCTGCGGGCTTAGAGTACAATATGAGACAAAATGTAAGATTCTGTCTTGAGTATTCATACACATCTAGCGACAGACCGGACAGTGTTGGTGTCAACGGTACAACTGTATATTCCGGAAGCGATATACTATTTATGTCAATGGTTGCGTTTTAATATATAAGCCGTAATATCAACTGCCATTGAGCAGTTGTTTGCGGCAGAAAATATTACTCTCGCATAAAACTTATTGAATTCTTTTGCAACGCATTTTCACACTGACTCAAACTTGTAAAAAAGTTTCCTCTGTTTACACAACTCTTAAGCGACAATAAGATACTATCTATAGAATTTATTTTTCAATATTATAAAGTTAGGTGTTATATATGGGCAACTTGTTAAACAACGATAATATACAGAGCATAAACATTGAAGATACTCTTCAAAGCAGCTATCTTGACTACTCTATGAGTGTAATCGTCGGTCGTGCACTACCGGACGTGCGTGACGGACTTAAACCAGTTCACAGAAGAATCCTTTACGCTATGGACAAACTTAGTCTTTCACATGGAGCAAAGTTTAAAAAATCTGCGCGTATTGTCGGTGACGTTATCGGTCAATACCACCCGCACGGTGATACAGCGGTATATGATGCTTTAGTTCGTATGGCTCAAGATTTCTCAATGAGAATGGAGCTTGTTGACGGTCAAGGAAACTTCGGTTCGGTTGACGGCGACAGCGCTGCTGCAATGCGTTATACAGAAGCTAGAATGACAAAATATGCTGGCGAACTTCTAAAAGATTTAGAAAAAAACACGGTCAATATGATCGACAACTATGATGGCACGACTGTTGAACCTGACGTTATGCCTACGCGTGTACCGAACATACTTATAAACGGATCTTCCGGTATTGCGGTCGGTATGGCTACAAATATCCCTCCTCACAATCCAAAAGAGGTGATGATGGGTCTTAAAGCACTTTTGGCAGACCCTAATATTGAACTCTATGAACTTATGGAACACATCAAAGCTCCTGATTTTCCGACAGGCGGAACTATCTTCGGTAAAAAGGGGATTGTCGATGCTTATGAAACAGGACGTGGACGTATAAAGGTCCGCGCGAAGACTCATATAGAGAAAAAAGGAAATAAAGACGTTATCGTTATTGACGAACTTCCTTATCAGGTAAACAAAGCACGTCTGATTGAGAGTATAGCCAACCTCGTAAAAGACAAGATGATCGACGGTGTTTCCGAGATTCGCGACGAATCAGACCGTGACGGTATCCGTGTCGTTATAGAACTTAAAAAAGATGCGATGAGCGAAATAGTCTTAAACAATCTCTTCAAACAGACGAGCATGCAGGTCACATTTGGTATCATCATGCTTTCTATTCTTAACCAAGAACCTAGAATATTCGGCATTATCGACATACTAAAACACTTTATAAACCACCGTAAAACTATTATTATACGCCGTACTATATTTGACCTTGAGAAAGCAAAAGCAAGAGCACACATCTTAGAAGGTCTTAAAAAAGCTCTTGATATTATAGACGAGATCATCAGAGTTATCAAATCAAGCAAGAACATCGAAGATGCAAGGGACAACTTAGTTTCAGAGTTTGACTTTTCACAAATTCAGGCTCAAAGCATAGTTGATATGCGTCTTGGTAAACTAACGGGTCTTGAGCGCGAAAAAATTGAAAACGAACTTAGAGAGATTCTTGAGCTTATCGAGTATCTTGAGTCTATCCTTAAAAGCGAAGAGGTTCTACACGGGATCATAGATCAGGAATTTGATGAAGTTCTTGCTACATATACGGACGAAAGAAGAACCGATATTGAAGACGACTATGACGATATTGACATAGAAGACCTTATCCCTAACGAGCCTATGGTCGTAACGATCACACACAGAGGCTACATAAAAAGAGTTCCCCTTGCACAGTATGAGAAGCAAAAAAGAGGCGGTAAAGGCAAGATAGCGGTTACAACATATGAAGATGACTTCATCGAGAGATTCTTTACATGTAATACTCACGACACGCTTCTCTTCGTTACAGACCGCGGACAGCTCCACTGGCTAAAAGTTTACAAGATCCCGGAAGGAAGCAGAACCGCAAAAGGAAAAGCGGTTGTCAACCTGCTTAACCTTGTAGCAGACGAGCAGATCCAGTCAATTAACCCGACAACTGACTTCAGTGATGAGAAATCACTTGTGTTCTTCACCAAAAAAGGTGTTGTCAAGAGAACCAACTTAAGCGAATTCTCAAACATCAGAAGCAACGGTGTAAGAGCTATAAGCCTTGACGATGATGACTCTATTATCACTGCAAAAATTGCAGATAAGAGCATAAAGTACCTATTTATTATGACTAAACTTGCACAGTGTATCAAGTTTGACATAGAAAAAACACGTGATCAAGGTAGAAATACAAGAGGTGTAAGAGGTATCAAGTTTAAGCATGCTTCAGATGAAGTGGTCGATGCCAACATTATCGCAAATGACGAAGAAGAGATCTTGGTTGTCAGCGAAAAAGGTATCGGCAAGCGTACAGACGCAGGCGAGTATCGCTTGACTAACCGCGGCGGAAGCGGAGTCATTGCTATGAAGATGACTGCAAAAACAGGAAAGCACGTTGTCGGATGTCTAATGGTAGATGAGAGCATGGATATGATGGCGCTCACCAAAGAGGGCAAGATGATAAGAGTAGATATGCAAACTATCTCTAAATCAAGCAGAAATACAAGCGGTGTTTTCATTGTTAAAGGTGATGATGTAATAAGCGTTTCCCGTTGTCCAAAACAGCCTGTTGAAGATGATGATGACGAAGACGCAGAAAACTCTCTGCTCGACTCAAACGAATTGGAATAATAATTGCTAACGATGGAAGATAAAAACCATGTCAAGGGAAAGACAATGAAATATTCTATACTAGTCGCAATGCTTTTTAGTGTTTCAACACTTTTAGGAGCAGACAAAGTTCAGACAGTAGACACTACCGTGATTGAGCAGACAAATGCGGAACTTGCAAAAGTAAGAGCTGAAGTTGCCGAGGCAAAACAAGAAGCTGCACAAGCGACGGCTCAGGCGAACGAGGCAAAAAAAGAGAGCCAAAAAGCCGTAGAAGAGCTGGCAGTTGCTAAAGCCGAGAGAGAAGAAGAGTTGGCTGCAGCTGCGGCTAAAGAAGAAGTTTTAAAAAAGAACAGAACTATGCACATATCAGTGATCGGTCAAGGTGTTGCTCCTATGAACACATCATCTCCCGCTCAAGCTTATGCGCTTGCAAAAAGAGCGGCTATCGCAGATGCGTATAGAGCTATTGCAGAAAAGGTCAAAGGTGTTCGTATTGACGGACAAGACACTATTAAAAATATGATGGTTCAAAGATCAACGGTACGTACTTACGTTCAGGCAATGGTAAAAAATGCTGATATCGTCGAGACCACTTTTAAAGAGGGCTTATGCGAAGTAGAGATGGAAATCTTAATTTCTCACTCAGACTTTGCTCAATAGTCATTCTCTTCGGCTCGCTTGCACTAAATGCAAGTGAGTACTTTATCTCTTACAAATATATAGTAAAAGACGCAACTCTCTACAATGAAACCCTGCTTATCTCAAAAGCTATGACAAAATGCGAAGGCACTCCGCAGGAGCAGCTTACTTTGCAAAGCACAAATGAAGACAATTTAAAAAAACTTATATCTGAAAACTCCGAAGAATTTATAGAGTATATTCACAAACTCGGCCTGCACGTCAATCATGACGAAAAAACAACAAATCTGCAAAACAGCTACACAACGGTGATGACGCTTAAAACTACTTGCTTCAAAGTCGACTTTAATGATAATTTTGCTACAATCGCACCTTTAAAATAAGGGTGTTTAAACATTCAAATCCTAAGGCTTTTTA
>JBFEYZ010000090.1:0-6945 GCA_041561855.1 Sulfurimonas sp.
GTTTTTGGATTTCCTGCACGGTTTATAAGAGGAGGCAGCCAGCCGATCTCAAGCTGGGCACCGTTCATAATAAGCGCATCCGCATTTCTCATTTTAGCAATAAGTGACGGGCGGGGGATGATAAAGTGCGGGTCCCAGTTTCCTTTTGCCAAAACTGTAGTGGTAATATGCTTGCCGCCGATTGTTTTTGTAAGTGCGCCGATGTATGGGTAGCTTACAGCTATATTTAGGTGTGCTAACACTGTTAGCGGCAGCAGTGTTATAAGTGTTAGTAGTTTTTTCAAATGTACTCCAGTCTGCCTCAAATGGGGCTAATAAATTTCTTTTCTAATCAAAAACTATGAGCCGCGTGAGCGCCGATAGAGATGTTTGCTTGAAGGATGAGAGTGTTTATCTTCTCTCTTTGACCCGCTTCGTTGAACATCGCATAATCTTGGCTGTACTGAAGCCTGAATCTTGCAAACTCGCTTGAGTGGTACTCAATCATAGCCGTGTATTTGTCAAGTCCGTCCGGTTGTTCTACATCCAAACCGTCCCTTGTAACGTTGTTTTTGAGTATTGTGTCGTATCTAAGACCAATTTTCCAGTTTTTGTCGTGCGTGTAGATAAGCTGTGAGTAGAGACCGCTCTGTTTTTTAAGCATAGATGGCGAGCCTGTCACGTTTCCGTCCGTATCCAAGGAGTACTGTGTACCGTCAAGCTCTCTTTGCAGGTACTCGCTCTGCCATTTAATAGAGCTGTAAGAATCCAAAGAGTGCAGAAGCACAAAGTCTGCACCGTATAGTTTTGCATCGCCGCTGAATGCGTACGGGTTCTCTGTGTCCGCGGAGTGGTCTATTCTTGATTCACCCTGTGCATAAGAGATGCCGCCGAAGATCGTCGTGTCGCCTATGTCGTGAGACGCCTTTATGTATCCGACATAAAGAGCCGGTCCATCTTCTGCTTCTGCTATCGGATCCTCAACATCACCGATAGTCTCTTTGCCGAACATCTGCTCGTTTTCGCCCTGAAGTATTTCAAAACCTGCCATAAGATAAAACGGTGTCGGAGCCGTCCACTGAAGCTGCACACCTACTTCATTAATACCGTGCATCCCCAAAAATGATTCATACACAAGCGGCATATCTGCAAAATCCCATGCGTGGTGGTGCTGTTCGTTTAGGTAGCCGAAGTTTGAGTTGAATTTTCCGCCTTTTATTTTTGTGCCATGTCCAAGAGCATTTGAGGTAAAGAAAAGCTCCTCTATTTCAACGCCGTTTTCTGAGAAGTGAAATATGCCGTCCATAGTAAAAAATGGGTCTACAGAGCTAGACAATACAAGCTCAGCGTAGTTTAGATTAAATCCGTTCTCGGCATTGTAGGTCGCATGATTGTCATCGCCGTGAGAGTGTGAGCCCAACAGACCGTGAACAATACCCGGGACTTCAAGATGTCCGATTTCGGCATCTTTTATATTTCTATCCACGTAAGAGGCATCCATGACCAAAGAGATATCGGGAATGAATTTTGACTGATCAAAAGTTCTTTTTTCTGCGGGAAATACATCCGCACCATAGATTAAAGCGGTGCATAGTGCACTTGATAATAATATTTTTTTCATAATTTTCTATCCTAATAGATTATATATTTTTTATTTTTGTAATGATTGGTTTTAATTTATTTAGGATAGAGAGGGCGGAGCGCGGTTCTGGTTGGAATGTGTCTCAATGTGGAGATGTAAGACAGGTGCTTTGTGAGTGATCGCTTCAAAGTTAAAAATCTCAATGTCTGAAGCAAGTTTTATTGCATCGCCTGATACAAGATTATGATTTACCGTACATACCAGACAGGTTGAACTGTCATTGTGTTGAATGTGCTTTACCTCGTGAATAGCGGCAAAACTCGTAACAATAGCAAAGAGTATCGAGAGCAGTACGTTAAATTTCATGGGCGCAAGTTTATCATATTTTTATAAAGATTATTAAAATTGCTTAATCGTTAAATACTTCACGCCATCGGGGCTGAAATGGCTCTGCATAAGTTCGATCGTTGTCTCTGTTGTGCCTATTTCTATGTTGGCATAGCTCTTTAGCACCTCGTTAAAAGCTTGTTTATTGTTGATTTTTTTCATTCTCATCAGCGTCACATGCGGTATAAATGATTTTGTCTGCTCTAAAGAAAACAGATCGCATATTGATGTGTGAAGAGCGTCCAGCTCATAGCCTTTTGGTTTTGCGTATAAAATATTGTTGTGAGAGAAATAATCCAGCGAGGTTAAGCTTAGCGCTTCAAGTTTTTTAAAATCTGATGGCAGTTTTTCGAGCAGTTCCTCCGCTGTATATAGATTTCCGAAATAGCAGATTGTGGCATGAAGATTCTCTTTTACTGTCCATCGACCTTCAATTAGTCCTTTAAAGTCCGATTTTAGTTTTTCGTAATTATTGAGATGTGCTCTGATGGCCAAAAACATAGGGTTCATAAGCTCTAGTATATCATATTAATCATAATCGTTATAGTTTAAATTAAGCTCATTGGGACTATGATATAACATATAAAATTAAAGGATTTAAGATGATCGATAAGAGAAAAGTTCAAAAGATTGTAAAAAAAGAGTTAAAAGCAATATTGAAAAAAGAACTTAAACAAGAGGTCAAAAAGAACATTAAAGACTTTAAAAAGAAAGAAAAAGCAGAAAAAAAGAGTTCCAAGAAGAAAAAGTAGCACTGAATTGAGTGAACTTTTTTGAAATAATACTGTATGTTTCATACAAAAAGCACGAAAGAGACTCTTAGTGATTTAGAGTGCAGTGTTGATGGGTTAAGCAGTGATGAGGTAGCGTTGCGTGTTGCCCATTACGGTAAAAATGTTTTGCCGGAGGGTAAGAAGCATACCCTTTTAAGTATATTCATCGAACAGTTTAAAAGCCCTGTTATCTATGTTTTACTTATTGCTGCTGTTATATCCCTGGCTATTAAAGAATTTAGCGATGCCGGTTTTATAATGGCAGCACTGCTTGTCAATGCCGTGGTCGGAACCTATCAGGAGTACAATGCCGGCGAGAGGGCGGATGCTCTTAAAAAAGTGATCAAGACTTATGTGAATGTCTTAAGAGACGGCAATAAAATTGAGATACTTAGCGAAGATGTGACGGTCGGCGATATAGTATTTTTTGAATCAGGCGTAAAAGCTCCTGCTGATATACGTCTTATAGAAACTAATGATCTGCAAGTAAATGAATCACTTCTTACAGGTGAATCTATTGAAGTAAGTAAAAATCCGCAATATATCTCTCAGGATGAAGACGAACCGATAGGCGAGCGCCAGAATATGCTATACGGCGGCTCTTTGGTTACAAAAGGCCGGGCGATCGGGGTCGTAACAGCGATTGCACAGCAGACTGAAGTCGGTAAAATAGCCTCTCTTTTAGCAGAGGCAAAGATTGCAAAACCGCCGCTTATGCAACGTATGGAGAAGTTTTCTTTCAATATTTCAAAAATCATCAGCGGTGTTGCGCTGCTAATTATTATGCTCGGTGTTTATCAGGATATGCCGTTAAAAGATATCTTTTTTCTTACGGTAGCTCTTGCAGTATCGGCTATTCCGGAGGGACTTCCCGTTGCTATTACTGTTGCGCTGAGTGTTGCAAGCAGCGTAATGAGTAAGAGAAACGTAATTGTGCGCAAGCTATCTGCAATCGAAGGACTCGGTTCTTGTACATTTATAGCAAGTGACAAAACAGGAACGATGACGCAAAACTCTCTAAGTGTTGAGCACTTTATAGGTACAGATAAAATATACGGCAGCAGCGAGGCAGTAGATGAGCATATAGTTCTGAGCGCACTTTTATGCAACGAATCAACTCACCGCAAAGAAAACGGCGAGTATCTGTTTATCGGTGATCAAGTAGATATAGCCTTGGCCAGATATTCGCTCTCGCTTGATGAGGCCCTTTTTAAAAAGTATGAAAAAGCAAAAGCTCTCGCACTAACTCCTTATGAACCGGTCAATAAGTATTCAGCAGCAAGTTATGAGATTGATGGTAAAAAAGTTGATTTTATCAAAGGCTCACCTGAGGTTATACTTGCTAAAAGTTCGCTTGGCAAGAATGAGAGAGAGTCGGTTTTAGGGCAGGTGGATGAGTGGGCAGCCAACGGATTTAGAAACATAGCCTTGGCATACAAAGCTAACGACGGTAATGACATTGCGGAGGACGGTTATATCTATCTTGGATTTGCGGCCATAACCGATCCGCTGCGAGAAGGCGTCAAAGAGGCTCTGCGCACTGCGGAAGAGGCGGGAATTGAAGTTGTTATGGTGACGGGTGACCACCCAAATACCGCATTTTATATAGCAAGAGAACTCGGCATCGCCGTAAGTAAAGATGAGATAATGGACGGAGTGGCAATCGCCCACTGGATGGAGCGCGGAGCCATAAAAGAGGAGATTGCGCATAAGCGTGTTTTTGCAAGGGTTTCTCCTCAGCAAAAGCAGCTTATAGTAAAAACATTTCAAGAACTCGGTCACTTTGTTGCGGTGACGGGAGACGGTGTTAATGACGCGCCTGCACTTAAGTTCGCAAATATCGGTATTGCAATGGGTAAAAGCGGTACGGATGTCGCACGCGAATCGAGTGACTTGATACTAACGGATGATCATTTCGGCTCTATCGTAAACGGCGTTGAAGAGGGGCGTGTTGCTTATGACAATATCCGCAAAGTCATACATCTTCTTATCGCTACCGGATTTGCCGAGATAGTGCTTGTGCTTCTTTCAATCATATTTTTTATACCTATTCCGCTTCTGCCTGTACAGATACTTTGGCTTAATCTCGTTGCAAACGGTATACAAGACGTAGCATTGGCAGTTGAGAAGGCTGAACCAGGAGTACTAAAACGAAAGCCGCGCGATCCACAAGAGCCTATATTTAACAAGACAATGGTAAGCAGGGTTATTGTAGGCGGTTTATATATGGGCATCTCGGCATTTGCTCTTTTTTATATACTGCTTGAGTTTGGATACAAGGAGGAAGCGGCAAGAAATATTACACTGCTTATGATGGTTCTGTTTGAGAATGTTCATACCTTTAACTCACGTAGTGAGAACAACTCCATCTTTAAAATTAATCATGCCAGAAATATGCTTTTATGGATATCTGTCATCTCTGCACAGGGTGTTCATATGATAGCTATGTACAGCCCTTTTATGCAGTCTGTGCTCAGTGTTGAGCCTGTTAGTATGGAGATGTGGACAACACTGCTTCTTATCGCTTTAACGCTTGTTATAGTGATGGAAACAGAGAAGTTTTTTAGAAAAAAATTCTATCCAAATTCCTGATTTTCTTCCAGATCGCTCACAAGCTGGCGCATTTTAAATAGTGAATCCGGATTTAACGAGATGGAGTCTATACCTTCTTGTACTAAAAACTCCGTAATTTCAGGATAGTCGGATGGTGCCTGACCGCATATGCCTATATATTTGCCTCTCTCTTTGCACGCTTTTATCGCCATCTGCAACATTCTTTTTACGGCTTCGTTTCTCTCATCAAATATATGGGCGATCTTTGCACTCTCTCTGTCAACGCCGAGAGTAAGCTGTGTGAGGTCGTTTGAGCCGATAGAGTAGCCGTCAAAAACCTCTAGAAATTTGTCGGCCAGTATTACATTGGCAGGGATTTCGCACATGGCATATATTTCAAGAGAGTCTTTGCCTTGTGAAAGCCCTTGCTTCTGCATAATCTCTATGACTTTTCTTCCCTCGTCCGGGGTGCGGACAAAAGGGATCATTATTTTTATATTGCTAAGCCCCATCTCCTCTCTGACACGCTTAAGCGCTTCACACTCCCACTCGAACGCTTCACGGTAACTTTCGTCATAGTAGCGGCTGGCACCCCTAAAACCTATCATAGGATTTTCCTCAATTGCCTCATAAGCAAGACCGCCTAGCATATTGCGGTACTCGTTGCTCTTAAAATCACTTGTTCTGATAATGACCGGTTTTGGGTAAAAAGCCGCAGCTATCATTCCTATGCCTTCGCTTAGCTTTTGCAAAAAGAACTCTTTTGCGTCGCGGCACGGAGTCATAAAAGAGCGTATCTTTTCTTCATCTTTAACGCTTTTGGCTTTGTTCATATCTACAAGCGCCATGGGATGTGCAGCGATTGAGTTGTTCATAATGAACTCCATTCTCGCAAGTCCTACACCGTCGTTTGGAAGTTTGGCAAAATGAAAAGCCTCTGCTGGATTCCCGACATTTACAAAGATCTTTGTTTTGGTAGGTTTTAGCTCTTGCATATCTACGGTTTTGACACTGAAAGGAACTTCTCCCTCATAAACGTAACCCTCATCTCCCTGCGCACAGCTTACCGTAACTATCTGCCCGTCATGAAGCACATCTGTTGCATTTGCACATCCGACAACGGCAGGAACTCCTATCTCTCTTGCTACTATTGCCGCATGGCAGGTTCGGCTTCCGCGGTTAGTTATAACGGCAGAAGCTTTTTTCATAATAGGTTCCCAGTCTGGATTTGTAGAGTCTGCAACCAAAATATCGCCTTTGCTAAAGCGTTCAAACTCAGTCGTATCGTTTATTATGGTTACTCTTCCGCTTCCTATTTTGTCTCCTACCGCTCGTCCCGATGTTAAAACTTTTGCCCCTTTTGCTCCATCAAGCGAGTAGCGCTCGTTTGTAAGACTTTTGTTCTCTCTGTTCTTTACGGTCTCGGGTCTTGCTTGAACGATATAGAGTTTGTCATCGTCTCCGTCTTTTGCCCACTCGATGTCCATAGGGCGGCCGTAATGATTCTCAATAATGAGTGCCTCACGCGCAAGCTCTATAACCTCATCATCATTTATGGAAAAACTATTCTGCTCCTCTTTTGTAGTCGCAATATTTACGGTACGTGATTTTTTATCGTAGAGCATCTTCTCTTTTTTGCTTCCCAAAGAGCGTTTGAGTATGGTCTTTTTA
>JBFEYZ010000091.1:0-6904 GCA_041561855.1 Sulfurimonas sp.
CCAAAGGATATAGCCCGCTTGATTGTGTTGAACACCTTTTGGTTTACCGGTACTTCCAGATGTATAGAGCAGGAACAGAGGATCTTCTGCTTCCATCGGTTCAGCCGCACACTCTACAGGCTGATCTTTTATAAGTTCGTCATAGGAGAAGTCTCTTCCTTCATGCCACTCAACATCCTCGTTATTTCTCTTTACAACAAGAACCTTCTCTACAGGGGTCTCGCCTTTTATAGCCTCGTCTACAACTGGTTTTAGCATATATGGTTTGCTTTTTCTGTAAGCGCCGTCTGCCGTAATGACTACCTTTGCATTTGCATCTTGGACTCTGTCTCTAAGCGCTTCAGCCGAAAAACCGCCAAATACTATAGAGTGGATAGCACCTATTCTGGCACAAGCAAGCATAGCGTATGCGGCTTCGGGGATCATCGGCATATATATTACGACACGGTCACCCTTTTTTACGCCGAAGTCGTTCTTTAGCAGGTTTGCAAAACGGTTTACGTTGTAGTAGAGTTCAAGATATGTGATACTCTGCTTGTCTCCCCTGTCTCCCTCAAACAAAATTGCGGCTTTGTTTTTACGGCTGTCTAGATGGCGGTCTATACACTGCGTTGAGACATTGAGTTTTCCGCCATCGAACCACTTGACAAACGGAAAGTCGCTCTCATCCAAAACATTTTTAAAAGGCTCTATCCAGTCGATCTTCTCTTTTGCATAACCGCCCCAAAAACCCTCATAATCATCAGTCGCCGCATCCATAAGCTCCTGATACTCACACATATTTTTTATTCTTGCATTTTTTGCAAATTCTCTATTTGGCTTAAATATCTCTTTTTTCATTACTGCTTCCTTTTGTTAATTTTAAATATATCATAGCCGTCATAATCGCATCGTTGACGGCATTATGTACTCCCATATTTGGGATATTGCAATCTTTGAGTATTGTATCAAACCGTAAATCAATATTTCCTTGAGGAATTAATGAAATTGATTTGTCAAAGTATATTTCAGATACCTCTATCATTCTATTTGGAAGTGTTATTCCGAGCATCTCTTTTGTGTATCTGTTTATCATGCTTACGTCAAACTCCAAATAGTATCCTACAAGTGGTCTTGAACCCACAAAGTTTAAAAATTCTACAATGCCCTCCTCTGTTGTTTTTGCATCTTTTAGATCAAACGGACGAATCCTATGTATCTTTATGCTGCTTGAACTTATCTCTTTTGAGTTTTTCAAAAAAACCTCAAAAGTCTGTGATGTCAATATCTTATTGTCTTTGATCTTAACCGCACCGATCGAGAGTATCTCATCCTCTTTTATATCCAGTCCTGTTGTTTCCGTATCGATAACAACATATTCCCCGCTCTTATCCTCTTCAAACAAAAACTCAAAACTCTTATCTTTAAGATTTGCCCTATTTGCTTTTGCTTTTAGTTTTGAGATAAAAGATAAGAGCATTTTTATGAAACCATACCTAGATGAAAATGAAAGCTCATAAATTTTTTAAATTTATTTATTATCTTAAAACTGTCTTTGAGCAAGTCTCTCTCGATCTTCTCCAGATTCTTAGGGTTTATATAGTTGCTCTCATCAATGTTTTTTGCCTCAAGCATCGCTTTTAACCTAATGGAGCTGAGCGTGTCAAAACTCTCGATAAGCTCAGTCGCAAACACTTTGTCTATCACTCCAATGTTATTGAGCTCTTTTATCCTCTCAATAGTATTCGTTGCATCTATTGAATGTTTAAGACTCAATGTTCTCACACCGTGAACCAGAGCAAAGATACCGCCTTTTTTCAGATCCAGTCTGTTGTTATGCTCTTTTTCTATTACAAATCCTGAAAATATGGAGAGCGGCGTATCAAAGTTTAGTATCGCTTTTGCAATATGGGCCAAAACATCATCTCTTGCATAAAAGTTACTATGAAGATGAGAGCGCAGATCTTTAAGTAAAGAGCAGTCTCCTGCTACACACTTTGAGTCCAAAAATATGCTTAAGTTCTGAACGCTTTCATCGCTCATATCATAGATCCATTTATCGATAAGTGATTTGTAAGAGCTTGCATCTCTTCTCCAAAACTCATTGCTTACCATCACATTTCCGCTGCACTTAGGAAATCCAAGCTCAAGAAGATTTCTGCTTAGCTCCTCCATTGGCTCTGTGTATAGCTCTACATCTACACCATCTCTGATTATAAGAGCATTGTCCTGATCGCTTTTAATGGTCTGCTCTTCCCTGCCTTCGCTTCCCATAAGAATGAGTGCACAATCTTTTTGCAGACTTTCATCCACGCACATATCAAAGAGTTTTTTATATATTTTTTCATTTAAAGAGGAGAGAAGTTTTGTTATGTATCTAACCTTTACGCCTTTAGCTCTAAGCGATACAATGAGATTTTTAAAATCTCCGCCAAGCGCTTTTAGGTCATCCAGCTTTTGAGCTTTGTCTATCTGCACGGCTATCAGGTGCGAATGATTTGCAAAATAGCTAAGCAGGTCCAACTGCTCTAAAACACCGATTATCTCTTCGCCCTCTTTGACTACGACCCTTTTTATCTCATTTTGAGTCATCAATAAAAGTGCGTTAAACAAAAAGTCGCTTTTGTCTATTGAGATGAGATTTGGCGTGGCAATTTTGCCGATCTTATCTTCAATCGAGACGCCTTCAAGCAGGACTCTCTCTCTTAGATTGGTATCTGTAACGATCCCGAAGCGATCTTCATACTTTACTATTATGACATTCGTTTTTAGCTCTTTTTGCTTTTTTAGAGCATTAAAAATAGTCTCTTTTTCATCCACTATACAAGCATTGTGTAAAAAAATATCTGAGACCCTGGAAATTAGAAATGGTGTGAGTTCACTTTGCGAAGAGTAGTTTTTTAGATGCTGATGGCGGGAAACGAAATCTTTTAAAAAGAATCCCTGAACTCTTTTATCCTGCATAAGGTCTATAAAGTCCTCTTTTTTTATCTCATAGCAGATGAGATCCTCTTCTACTATGAAATCTCCGTTTGCTTTTTCATATATCAGCGCATCGGCGTCAAAGCTGTCTCCTGCATTAAAAAGAGTATGTATCTCACCATCTATTATCTCCTTTACCGAGCCCTTTATGATTATATAAAAGGCTACGGAAGGTAGATTTTTTGAGATTAGAAGCGTATCTCTAGGGTAATATGCTATATCAATCTTCTTCATAAGATTGTCCATAGTCATAGGGCTTAACAGCTCAAAAGGATGGATAGACTCTATAAGTTTTCTCTGATCAAGTATGCTCATAAATCCGATACTCCCTTTGTGTTATCTTGTATCATTTTAGTGCTCGGTTGCACCCTCGGCACCGATACCTGTCTGCGCTCTGATAAATTGCGCTTCAAACTTCTCTTTTTCATCTTTTGCACTCTGTGAGTTATCGGTCACAGAGAAGAAATATGTCGCTACAAAAGCTACCGTCATAGAGAATAACGCCGGATACTTATATGGAAAAATCGCTTGTGCATTTCCAAGCACATCTACCCAAACAGCTGGTCCGAGTATAAGAAGGACAACTGCGGTTGCAAGTCCCATACTGCCGCCGATAACCGCGCCGCGAGTTGTTAAACCTCTCCAGTACATTGATAAGAAAAGAATCGGAAAATTCGCAGAAGCGGCAATTGCAAATGCAAGACCGACAACAAACGCTATATTTTGGCTCTCAAATGCTATCCCCAAAACAATAGCAACGATTCCAAGTGCAACCGTTGCAATTTTAGAGACCTTCATTTCAGTCACTGAATCAACCTGCCCTTTTTTGATAACAGAAGAGTATAGATCATGAGAGATAGCAGAAGCACCCGCAAGCGTCAGACCTGAAACAACAGCCAATATCGTAGCAAAAGCAACCGCTGATATAAAGCCTAAAAAGAAGTCTCCGCCAACTGCATGACTTAAGTGGATAGCCGCCATATTGTTTCCGCCAAGGATCGGCTGTCCGCCGCTGATAGCCTGTTTTGCAAGATCAAGATACTCAGGCTTGCCCAAAACCATAACGATAGCGCCAAAACCGATAATAAACGTTAATATATAGAAGTACCCGATAAAACCTGTTGCAAAAAATACTGACTTACGCGCCTCTTTTGCATCACTGACCGTAAAAAATCTCATAAGAATATGAGGTAATCCGGCAACACCAAAGATGAGCGCGACAGCAAGTGATATGGCCGAGATAGGATCGCTGACCAATTTTCCAGGAGCCATGATAGATACATCTTTAAGCTCGACTGCATGCGCAAAAAGCTCTCCAAAATTAAAGTTGTAGTGAGCCATAACCGCAATAGACATAAATGTAGCACCCGAAAGAAGCAGGAATGCCTTTATTATCTGAACCCAAGTAGTTGCAAGCATACCGCCGAACGTTACGTAAAGTATCATTAAAATACCGACAATAAAGACCGCTACTTCATAGTTAAGGCCAAATAGAAGCTGGATCAGTTTTCCAGAGCCGACCATCTGAGCGATAAGATAAAGGATTACGGTCGTAATAGAACCAAACGCCGCCAAAATACGAACAGGAGTTTGGCGAAGTCTATACGAAGCAACGTCTGCAAATGTATATTTCCCCAAATTACGAAGAGGTTCTGCAATCATAAAAAGAATAACAGGCCAGCCTACCAAGAAGCCGATAGAGTATATAAGCCCGTCATATCCGCTTGCATATACAAGCCCGGATATTCCCAGAAATGATGCTGCCGACATATAGTCGCCAGCTATCGCCATACCGTTTTGAAAGCCTGTTATTCCGCCGCCTGCCGTATAGAAATCTTTTGCGGATTTTGTGCGCTTTGCTGCCCAGTATGTTATACCTAAAGTTGCACTGACAAATATAATAAACATAACTATAGCAGAGACATTGAGCTCTTTTGGCGCTGTTGCGGCATTAGATGCAAACACTGCGACGGAGCCGAGAATTAAAAATAAGAATATTTTGTTTATCATCTACATTCCCTTCACTTTATCTTTTATTTTGTTATTTAGGTTGTCAAACTCGCCGTTTGCCCTTTTTGTATATATCCCGGTAATAATGAAAGCGAAAAAGATAACCCCCATGCCGACAGGAATGCCTACTGTTGTTACAGAACCGTCCGAGAGCGGAGTTCCCAATACCTCAGGAAAATAAGCTATCATCAGAATAAATCCAAAATAGACTACAAGCATGATAATAGAGAGCATCACTGAAAATGATGTTCTTTTTGCCACAAGCTCTTTATAATTCGGGTCATTTTTTACCACTTCTACTATATCTTTTTGCATCTAATTCTCCTTAAAAATTATAGTTTACTATAAATCTGTACTCATTCCAACCTGTTTTTCCGCTTAGAGTTTCAGCATACGCTCTTGGAAAATTTCCTCGCAGTCTAAGTTGAAGATTTTTAACCGCCTGCGGGTAGTAAATAGTATCAAACCCCGCTTCGCCGGCAGTTCTCTCTACTCCGTATCCGCTGTTTGCATCCATATCAAACTCCGTGTAATAAGCTGAAGCCATCAGGTTTGTGCCCATCTCTTTAAAGTTATATGATACCGCTACTTTTACCGCATCAGTTCCCGCTATAAACATATGTCGCGTTACCATTCCCTGTGTGTAAGCCGGCATTCCGCCCCATGGTGAGATGACGGCATTTTCTCTTGCATCATCGCCCAGATCATTTTTGCCTGTTGTAGAATATGCGAACGACAGGTCAAAATTCCATGCTTTAAAACCTAGTTTTGCTGCTGCGTATGTACTGTCTATCTCTCCTGCAAACTCATCCCCTACAGAATCCTCTTTGATGATCTGCACGCCTGCATACGGTTTTAACGCATCCGTTACAATGCAGTTCCATGAGTAGTTTGCCTCGCCGTAGATTATATTCATGATATCATGTGCATAGTAATCCCAAAACTGCAGTTTAAGATTTTTAATCCCGGTATAAACAGCCGATGCCATCGTTATGCCGTCAGTTTTTTCATCAAAAGCATAAGTTCCTACATTTGTAAAACTTCCGACATGGTTTTTAGAATCTACGTAAGAATAACCCGAAGTCGCCGATAAAATACCGCCGCTGTAAGTTCTGCCGAATGTCCCTTGCGCAAACTTTGTTACGTGACCAAGAGTTAGCGTAGTGTCTGCAACATCTTTGTTTGTAAACACGTACGCTTCAAAGAGATTCGGAATCATTCTGGCATCGTCATCACCCAACATCGGAGTCGATAGCTTTTGACGACCGCCTTTGAATATCGTATTTTTGTGTCTGTACTGTAAATAAGCTTCGCCAAGAATCGAATATCCGTCATCATCTTTGCCAAAAAGTGTCGGGTCTACCGTACTGCGTGAATCTATTTCATTTGTTGTGTAAAACGCCGCACCTAAACTAATCCCGTTTAACTCTGCCGTCTCATACTTCAAGTGTCCGCCTATAGCGCTCGAACCTCTGTGCGTTTTGTTTCCTGAACTCCCTTGATATTCTCTATCAATGTAAAACATACGAAGCTGCCCGCTTGCTTTTCCTTCGGAAAACATACTGTTTAAATCTTCTGCCGCGCTAAGAACAGTAGCTGATGCGACAAATCCTAATGCCGCGATACTAAGCGCTATCTCCTTTTTCATACTTCTCCCTTTTATTAAACACTCTAATCCTAAAATAGAAAAATAGCATGAACATAGCATTGGCATTAATTATGACAGTTTGGATTTTAAGCTCTACAAAGTGTGTAGAACGGTAACTCATTTTCTATATTTAATTTAGCTTAAAAAAAAATCTTCCGCATTAAACAGAAAAAAGCTCTAAAAATTTTGCACTATAATGGTTTTTTTAACGAGTATGTATTGAGATCTTAATATTTGAGGATGGTACAGAATGAAAGAAGTTATAAATATATATAGAAAACAAAA
>JBFEYZ010000092.1:0-6866 GCA_041561855.1 Sulfurimonas sp.
AATGACACTTTTTGGACGAACTTCTAACTCATCAAGCGAACTAAACAGACCCTTTTCATACATCTCGATCCCGACTCTTCCTATCATTGCCGCATTGTCCGAGCAATATTTTAACTCACTTAAAAGTAAATCTGCCTTATACGGTTTTAACAGCTCTTCAATTTTTGAACGAAGATAAAGGTTTGCACTTGCCCCGCCAACAATGGCAAATCTTCTTGGCGGCACCTCTTTAAAATACTTTTTTAGCTTTTGGATAATATGCGCTGCAGCTATATGCTCAAACGAAGCGGCAATATCTTTATAGTCGCTCTCATCGGCTTTTTCAACGGCAAGCCTAACCGAGTTTTTCAAACCAGAATAGGAAAACGCGATAAGCGGGGATTGATGCAGGGGAACCGTAAAATCATATCTTTTTCTATCACCGCCCTTTGCAAGCTCTTGAATAAGAGGTCCACCGGGATAGCCAAGATTCATCATCTTTGCCACTTTGTCAAAACTCTCTCCAAAACTGTCATCCATACTTTTTGCTACGGTTTTTATATCCTCTAAGCCTTTTACTTCCATAACCTGCGTATGCCCGCCTGAGACAAGTAAAACGGTAAGAGGAAACTCCGCTTCTTTCTCTATAAAAAGTGAATAGATGTGCCCAACGAGATGATTTACGCCTATGATTGGTATATTAAGCGCAATAGATACGGCCTTTGCCATGGTAACACCCTCTACAAGAGTCACTGTCAGACCGGGCGAAGAGGTAACGGCAACGGCTTTAAGAGAACTAAAATATGGCCTGCACTCCTCAAGTATCTTAGGCAGCGCTTCGGCGTGAAGCCTAGCTGCGAGCTCAGGAACCACACCTCCGTAAACACTGTGCTCTATCTCCTGAGAGATTTTTTTATGAAAGATAAGCTTTTTTGTCGCTATCTCTGTGATCGCTATCGCGCTGTCGTCACACGAGCTTTCTATGCTTAGTATCATCTTGCCCTCACAAATGCTCTTACCTCTTCATCAAGGGCAAAGACATCATCAACGTTTTTTGGCAGAAGATCAAACTTCTCATAAGCTTTCATAACCATTTTTGCTATATCCATAAAACCTATCTCTTTGGCTATGAACTTCTCTATTGCCGCCTCATTTGCCGCATTTACTACAACGCCTCTTGCAGGGTTCTTTAGCAGTTCATCTTTTATCTGCCAGACAGGATATCTGTCTATGGTTATCTCACGAAACTCCAAAGAGCCTACTTTTAGCAGATCTACATGTTGAAGTATATTTTCCTGCATTGCCCCATCGATCGCAAAAGCGATCGGAAGCTGCATATTTGCGTGTGCGAAGTGAGCCGTAGTCGAGCCGTCTTTAAAATCAATAAGCGCGTGGATGAGCGATTTGGTCTCGATAATAGCGTCATATTTGCCCTCACCAAAAAGCCATCTGGCCTCCAATATCTCGAACATCTTGTTCATCATAGTTGCACTGTCTATGGTAATCTTCTGCCCCATAGACCAGTTTGGATGTTTTTGTGTATCAGCCAAAGTAGCATTTTGAAGCCTCTTTATATCCCAGTCGCGGAATGCTCCCCCGCTTGCCGTGATGATCATCTTCTCAACCGGTCTGTTTTGCATCAGATACCAAAGTCCGAAATGCTCGCTGTCTATGGGCTGTATCTTTGAAGTGTCTATAAATGTCCCGCAAGCCACGAGAGACTCTTTGTTTGCAAGAGCCACTCTTTTACCGCATTTCAGCGCGGAAAGTGTTGGGCGAAGTCCTAAAAAACCGACAAGCGCATTTACGACAAGCTCGCTCTTTGACTCTTCAATTGCTTTTATTATAGAGTCATCGCCGTAAAAGACATTGTTATGATTTACCCTAAAGAGATCCTCTTTTTTAGCGATAACGACTCTTTTTGGATTGTGCTCTTTTATCTGGGCGTTTAAGAGATCAATATTGTTTCCGGCTACCAGAACCTCAACTTCAATCGAGAACTTTTTTGCCACCTCCAAGGTGTTTACGCCGATAGAGCCTGTTGAACCGAGAAGTATCAAGGATTAAACCAAGCCTCTAAGAAGAACTAGCATAACTATAGCCCCAAATAGATAGCCGTCTATTCTGTCAAGCATTCCGCCGTGACCGGGCAGTATGTTTCCACTATCCTTTACACCGGCACTGCGCTTAAGCGAACTCTCGAACAGGTCACCGAAGATAGAGCTGAGTGCGACCATAAAAGAGATGATAAAAGAGACTCCAAGATCAACTATGCCGAGGCCTACGAACATACCAGCTGTAGTTGCCACAACCACACCGCCGACGACACCCTCCATCGTTTTATTTGGAGATGTAAGGCTAAAAGGGGTCTTGCCGATACTCTTACCAACCGCGTAAGCTCCGACATCCGTCATAGCAACGACCACCAGAAGCCATAGAAGCGAGAGCACTCCGTACTCCATATACATCGTTAGTACAAAAAGCATACCCGCTGTCGGGTAGATAAAAGGGAGAAAATTTTTCCAAGTAAGTTCTCTGTTATATGCAACGGCGCTTGCATAAGCAACACCAGCCAAAACAAAGAGATCATCACCGTAAGGGTAGATCGCCGCAATAAGCCATATACCTACGGCATAATAGATCAAATCACTGTTGTTTATATCAAAAAGGTTCATCGCCTCTTTAAAGGCTAGAAGGTACACGGCTCCAAGAAAGAGCCACATAAGAAAAAAGTTATCTATAAAACCTATAACAAGCACCACCGCAACAAGCGCGATACCTGTAGTCACTCTCTCTTTAGAAGCCGTAAATATACTCATAAAAAATCCTGCGAAAATATTATAGGTGATTATATCAAATCAGACTTTAATATCTAGTATATGCAAGGGCGGAGAGCTCTCTTTTTCCTCTTCTTCAGACTTTTCGCGTTTCTTGTTTCTTGCCGTCTCCTGATCCGCTTCATTTTTTTCATGCTCACGGTCTGGATTTACTTCCTGATTCTCTTCAGCCGGACGAACTTCAATAACCTCTTTTTCCTTCTCCTGCGCTGCCGCCTGAGCTACCATATTTTGAAACTCTACGCGGTTGTTATGGGCATTTTGCAAAGAGGAAACCGATGCGGTCTGCTGATTCACATATATTGCATTTCCAACTAATCCTATAGCCATAACAACCCTCCTTTATCTTATATTTTTATCTTGTATCCACTTCTATGGTTTTGTATTTATTATACAATACATTAGCACCGCTTTGAATGGTTACTTCTCTTCGTGGTGTATAATCGACCAAATACCTGTCTTTTTGAAACATTGTAAAATCTACGCAGAGTCTTGCCGCGCTCTCTATTACGGAAATCGGGACATTTTGTTTGTCGGTTGTGATGATAACGTGAGCCGAAGGGCGCTCTTTCATATGAAGCCATATATCCTTCGCACGCGCCTTTTGAAGAAGCTCAATGTTTCCTTTTTCATTTTTTCCTAGACTCACTTTATATCCGTCTACCCAAAAAGTCTCGATAGAGTCGTTTGTTTTTACTTTTTTAGCCTGCACGTTCTTTGGAAAAAGGAGCTGGATCTTCGCAACATCTTTTGCCTCCTTCACCGTATGGATGAAAAGTTTCATATGTTCTATTTTTGACTCCAGAGACTCTCTCTCAATATGCAGGTGCAAAGCTCTCTGCTTTGCTTTTTTACTTCTTGTAAAGAGAGAATCAGCCATTCTCGCAACGGAAGAGAACTCTTTGTGAAGCTCTATTTTAACCCTTTTTCCGTCATAGTCATCAAGCTCTATAACTCTTTGATATGGCTTGATGTGGTGCATATTTGCCAATAGCAGGTTCCCAAAGTGGCTAAACTTATCCGCTTCCTCTTTTAGTATCTTCTCATCGTCAAGCTGTTCGTAAAGTTTCTGCAGCTTTTTTAGTTTTTTGTTTAAAATCGAGATCTTCTGCTTTTTTAAAGAGGATAGTTTCTCCTCCATCTCTTTGCTATACTCATCATACAAAAACTGCTCTACATCATCTATTGGATACTCTTTTGCCTCAAAGGGAGCCTGAGGAACATCTAAGAGCTTCTGCCCGACTCTTACCTCGCGAAACGAGGAGAAAAGATCAACGTGGCGAAGCGCTTCAAGCACTACTTCATTTTCATCCAGAATAATGACGTTTGTATATTTGCCAGTAAACTCAAACTGCAGATAGGTAGTCTCTTCTTTATAAGCAGAGGCCACGGAAGTTTTAAATCTGACTATCTTGTCGCCGCCGTAAAGCTCTACGTTTATGATATTGGCACGGTTAAATCGTCTTGATAAAAGTACGTCAAAAGGGGCATTGTAGACTTTTGATCGGGCATAAGAAGCACATTTGAATATTCTGGAGTTTGAGCGCTGCATCTCAAAGTAGAGTTCATCATCTCTGTCAAAGACTACTTTTACAATAGTGTCGCTCACTCTGTAAATAGCGGATATTTTGCTGAACTTTTGCAGATAGTCTGTTATCTGTTTTAGGTGTGATAGTTTCATAAAAGTATTTTAGCCGATTTTTTTGTTATACTTGCAAAAAATAAACACGTGAGATACCTGTGAGACTTCCAAAGGGCTTCGGCAAAAACTACTTTACACTTCGGGCAATTACCGCAACCGTAAACCAAGTAACACTTAATGCCCTCACTTCACGTGTGCAAAATTTTCATATGCTGCAGTTCTCAAGCGACGAACTTGAAGCGGAATTAGAAGAGGAAGAACTCGCCGCCACGCTCTGCACGCCAGAGCTCTCTGCAAAACCTTGCCATTGTAACTGTTACTTCCTAAAAAAAACACGTAAAACACTTCTGCTGCACCCAAATCAAAACTATTTTTTCGACTACTTTAAAACTCTAAACAACGCTATATCTCCGCCATACTTATATGCTTAAGCAAGAAAGAAACACATTGTCTAAAACTTAAAACTTTGAGCCTTCGGTTACATAGTTTTAGTTTTACATAATAGATATATAAATATTAATGAAAAAGAGAAAGAAATGAAAAAAAAGATACTTTTATCACTATTGGCCTCAACCATATTAGTTGCCGGGGAGATCGAACTAGCCCCGCTTAGCATAACATCTACCGCTATAAAAACGGATGAGCTTAGATCTACCGATGCCGTAGAGATTTACAGCGCCGAAGATATAGAAAACGCAAATGTTCAAAACATTTACGAGTTTTTAAACCAGCAGACTTCGGTCATAACGATGCCCTCTTACGGAAACCCGTTTTCACAAAGACTTGACATGAGAGGCTACGGCATCGGTGACGGCTACCAAAACATAGTCATAACAATCGACGGCAGAAAGATCAACAATATAGATATGGTCGCACCTCTTCTATCGGCAATCTCCCCCACTTCAATAGAGAGATTGGAGATCATAAAATCAAGCGGCATAGTCGCTTCCGGTGACGGAGCGAATGCGGGCGCTATAAACATCATCACAAAGAGAAAAAGTACCAAAGAGATAACTGTCTACGGCGGAACCCACGGTACTGCAGCAGGCTCTTTTTATCTAGGTCACAGAAATGAGAAACTATTCGTCTCTGCAAACGGCGAGGCGCAAAAAAGCGACGGCGTACGCAATATAAACAGTAGCGGCGACAAAGACGAGAGCTCTTTAACTACAGCTGCTCTAAATATATCTTATACTCCGATTGATGAGCTCGAACTAAGAGCGGGCGTATCGTTTGCAAGAACGGACGTCATCTACTCAAGCTACTTATCACTAGATGAGTACGAGAACGATATAAAAAAACCGACAGGAACTATAAACGAGCAGTGGTACGACACCGATGCACTTAGTCTGGGTATAAGCTGGTACATTAACGATAAACTCTCTCTAAAAATAGACGGCGGCCGCGAGAAAAAAGAGTCTATCTACGACTATCAAAGCCCTTTTTTCAGCTACACCTCTACTACCGACTATGACTACAACTCGTTTGCCTCTACTCTTGATTACGTAGATGATATGTTTAGTTTGACATTTGGTTATGACAGGTTTAACGGTAATCTAGTAAACAGTAACAACGACCTTACAAAGATAAATGACGCGCTCTTTTTTATGAGTGAGTTTTATCTCGGCAAAAGTACGCTAAAAGCCGGTTACAGATATGAAGATGTCTCGTTTGAAAGTAAAACAGGGGAGGATCAAGAAGACAAGCTTCACGGTGTAGAAATTGGATACAACTACGCTCTGGATAAAGAAAGCTCTCTCTTTGCAAACTACTCGCACTCGTTTGAGTCTTCAAGCGTAGACAGACTCTTTAGATGGAGCACTGGGGCTTTTATGGGTTACGTAGAGCCTTCAAAAGCTAATAACTATACAATTGGGTTTAACTACATCAAGCCCAACAACAAGTTTAAAGTCTCTCTGTTTTATATAGACCTAAAAGATGAGATCTACTACTATTCTGACCCGACATACGTTAGTTCAAGAAACACGAACATAGACAAGTCGCACAAATACGGCCTTGATATTTACGACAAATGGCTGATAAGCGACAGGTTTAATGCTGCTCTTAACTACAACTATATTAGAGCAAAAATAGATACAGAGATTGAAAACGGCGAAGACTATTCCGGCAACGACCTCCCCGGTGTTTCAGACCATAACATAAAAGCAACACTAAGCTATCTTGCCAACAAAAACACAACTTTGGCATTGACGCAGGTGTACCGTTCAGAGGCATATGCGGCAAATGATTTTAATAACAACTTTGCACAGAAGCAGGCCGCTTATAAAAGTACGGATATATCCCTGACATATACAAAAGATAGTTTGGAACTTTTCGCTAAAATAAACAATCTGTTTAACCAGAAAAACGGTTTGTGGGTTCAAGATGACGCTATCTATCCTATGAAC
>JBFEYZ010000093.1:0-6678 GCA_041561855.1 Sulfurimonas sp.
GTCTCCGCCGTCCATTATCAAGAACTGACGGATGCTCTCATCTATCTCCGCATCTATAGCTTTTATCTGCTGAACTAAAGTCATTGACTCAAAGCTTGCTTTTGCACCTGCGTCCGCAGCTGCTCTCATCTTCTCTTCATCCATCTCACGACGCGTATCTCTTAAGATGTCTACCAAGTAGTACTCTCTCTCCTCATGTCCACCAGGTTTTATACAACTTTTACAAAATCCGCCTGCTTTCGTATAGTCGGTGATCTGCTCGATGGTTGTAAGATCGTTTAGTCTAATAACCTCTTGAAGAGTTTTTAAACTGACGCGTGCACACTCACAAACGATTATCTCCTCTTCAAAGCTCTCGGCATCAACACCTAAATAAAGTCCTGCAGCTTTTTTTATAACATCGTAGGCCATAACGGAACAGTGCATCTTTTGAGGCGGAACTGCAGGAGTCTCGGGACTGTCTCTTAAAGCAAACTCAACATCTATATTTGTTATCTTGACAGCTTCTTGAACGGTTTTTCCTATACAGAGCTCCGTCATAATATCCGAACTTGCGATAGCCGTTCCACATCCAAAACTCTTAAACTTAGAGTTAACGATAGTATCTGTTTTAGGATCTACTTCCCAGTAAAGACGCACGGCATCTCCGCAGCTCTCAGCTCCAAAGTCTGCAACGATCAATCTGTTGCCGTGTGCCGCTGCCTCCTCTTCTGTAATCTCGCCTTGATGATTCGGATTGTTCATCAAAGTGGTTACTTTATTTGAATAGGCGTCCCATAAAGAAGCACCTAGTAAATCATTCTTTGCCATAACTTTATTCCTTTAATTTATTTCATAAAATATTTATTTCTACTCCGTAACGGAGTTAGCTTTAGTAGCCGCAGCGGCTCTAGCGAAGCAATTTAATGGAAGTGTAATTCACACTCTTTTGATTCTCCGCCCGGAGTCGGTCCCACTTTTGCAAACGAACTTGAAATCGCACGAAGTCTGAAAACAGCTTTTTTAAAGTGCTCTATCGTGTAATCGATCTCCTCATCCGTAGTAAAACGGCTAAGACTCAGACGAATTCCTGTATGTGCAAGCTCATTGTCAGCTCCTATGGCAAGCATTACCGTATTTGCCTGCAGATCCTCACTCGCACACGCCGAACCGGTAGAAGCTCCGATTTGGCCGTTATTTAGATCCCAAAGCATACCTTCGCCCTCAACGCCTCTTATAGATATAAGTATCGTATTTGGTGTTCTGTTCTCTCTGTCACCAACGACAAAAGTATCGTTTAGTTCTAAAAGAGCATCTTCCAAGCGGTCTCTTTTTGCTCTAATAGAGGCTATCTTCTCTTCTATATCTGTAGTTGCAAGCTCGATCGCCTTGCCCATTGCTACGATATATGGAACATTCAGCGTTCCTGAGCGTCTTCCGCCCATATGCTCGCCGCCGTTGAGAAGCGGAGAGAGCGGCTGCGAATCTTTAATATAAAGCGCGCCTATTCCTTTAGGACCATGGAACTTATGAGCGCTCATAGATAAAAAATCGACATGCACATCTTGAAGATCGACCGGGATCTTTCCTACCGCCTGAACACCGTCCGTATGGAAAAGAACACCCTTCTCTTTACATATCTCACCTATCTCTTTTATAGGATTTATTACACCGGTCTCATTTGACGCCCACATAACAGATACAAGCGCGGTCTTGTCCGTAATAAAGCTTTTTACAACATGAGCTTCTACAACACCTTGATGATTTACAGGCAGGTATGTGACTTTTACGCCCTGATCCTCAAGTGCTTTACATGCGGCATAAACAGATGGATGTTCAACCTCGGTCGTAATAATATGGTTCTTGTCACCGTTTACTATATGGTCCAGATAAACTGATTTCAAGACCCAATTGTTTGATTCGGTTGCGCATGATGTAAAGATGATATCATCATTATCGCTTGCGTTAAGTGCTTTATATACTTGATCCATCGCTTTTTTTAGAGCAGGATGTGAAGCCGTTCCAAATTTATGAAGTGAGTTTGGATTTCCGTAAATCTCACTAAAAAACGGCTGCATCGCCTCAACAACTAACGGATCAACCATTGTCGTGGCATTATTATCTAAATAAACTTGCATATCTAACCTTGTTCTATCGAGTTTTTTAATTAAGACATTTTTTGTCTTGTTTTACTTTCGTTATGATAATAGTTTTGTTATTTGAATAAGCTTAAATGAAACTGTGCTTATCTAATATTTAAGCTATAATTATACATTAACAAAACAGGAAAACCAATGTGTAATTTTAACAAACATAATGAAGATACCAAAGCACTGATGCACCTTTTAATGCAAAAGTGCGCTCAGAGCGTCGGCGGAGTAAATTTTCTTTTGGGGCTGATCGAAGCCATGAAAGAGAAAAAACCGAATGCTTTAATCGACAGCGCTTGCAAAGTTGATTCAAAAGAGCTGAATATCAGATGGAATAAAATAGTCTTTAAAGATAAGTTTGACGTTTTAGAAGAGGTTCTACGCTTTCACAAAAGTTCGGAAGGTACGGACTTTAATATACTTGAGTCCGAAAACCAGAAAAAGAAAAAAAAGATTTTAAACATGGTCAAGACTCTCTCTCCGATAGAATTCACCGTAACAGTCAAAAACTCCCAAGAGTACGCAGGATTTAACTTTAAAATATTTGAGAGCGTAGAGGAGGAATATATAAAAGTAAACCCCCTGTTTGCAGCAATGTTCTTCTGTTCAACCGAATATACAAAAAAAGCTCTTAAGTATGAGATATAGAAACTTTAAATCTTAAATGTTATAATCCCGAAATTATTCCTATTTTATAAAGGTTCATTATGGGACAGACTATAACCGAAAAAATATTTTCCGAACATGTAGGACACAGTGTTTATGCGGGCGAGATTATCCGCTCTAACATCGACATGGTTATCGGAAACGATATAACGACTCCTATCTCTATAAAGGCTTTTGAAGAGAGCGGCGCTACGAAACTTGCAAACCCTGACGGTTTCTCGATCGTTCTTGACCACTTTATACCTGCAAAAGATATTGCAAGTGCCAACCAAGCACGCATTAGCCGTGACTTTGCAAAAAAACATAATCTTAAAAACTTTTTTGATGAAAAAGATATGGGTATTGAGCATGCACTTCTTCCCGAAAAAGGTCTTGTGGTACCTGGTGATGTCATTATCGGTGCAGACAGCCATACCTGTACACACGGAGCGCTTGGAGCATTCTCTACGGGGATGGGCTCAACGGATCTCGCTTTTGCAATGATCACGGGCGGAAACTGGTTCAAAGTTCCAGAATCCATAAAAGTTGTTCTTAGCGGTAAACCTGGCAAGTACACAACCGGAAAAGATATTATCTTGGAGATTATCCGTATGATAGGCGTTGACGGTGCACTGTATAGAACTTTAGAGTTTACGGGAAGCACTATTGAACACTTAAGTATGGATGATAGATTTTCTATGTGCAACATGGCGATAGAAGCTGGAGCAAAAAGCGGAATCGTTGCTTACGACGAAGTGACAAAAGAGTTTTTGAGTGATAAAAATCTAGCACGCCAGCCTCGCATCCACTACTCAGACGATGATGCTTCTTATGTACAGGTTCTTGAGATAGACGTTGCGAATCTTGACCCTGTCATTGCCTATCCGTTTCTTCCTTCAAACGGTCATAGTGTTGTTCAAGCTCAAAAAGATCATATCAAGATAGATCAGGCATTTATAGGAAGCTGTACAAACGGTAGACTAAGTGACCTTAAAGTTGCCGCAGAGATTTTAAAGGGCAAGAAGGTACATCCTGACGTACGTCTAATAGTTACTCCCGGAACGCAGATGATTCTTCGTGAGGCAAACAGACTCGGTTATATCGATATTATAGTAGATGCGGGCGGTGTTGTAAGTAATCCTACTTGCGGTGCTTGTCTTGGCGGCTATATGGGAATCCTCGGAGACAATGAAGTTGCAATATCAACAACAAACCGTAACTTTGTAGGCCGTATGGGTTCAAGAAGTTCTAAAGTCTACTTGGCAAACTCTGCCGTTGCGGCGATTTCCGCAATAACAGGGTATATAACAGACCCCAGATAAAAATTTATCTTTAAAAGAAATAGATGCTAGACATTCCTTGTATAATCTTTGCCGGCGGTAGATCAAGCCGAATGGGAGAAGACAAATCTCTTCTTCCGTTTGGCGGCTGTGACACGCTCACTGAATTTCAGCTCTCCCGCTTAAACAAACTATTTAAAACCGTATATATCTCATGCAAAAATAAGTCAAAATTCAACTTTGAAGCAAAATTTATCGAAGATATAAAAACAGACTCTATCTATGCACCCACTGCCGGATTTATCTCTGTATTTGAAGAATTAAAGTGTGAAAGTTTTTTTGCCATCAGTGTAGACTCACCTTTTATCGGCGAAGACGAGATAAAAAAAATAGTTGAGGCAGACAAAACTGATGCTGATGCCGCAATAGCAAAAACAGCTCACGGCATAGAGCCGATGTGCGGCATCTATCATCGTTCTATAGAGAAAAAATTCTCCCTAATGCTAAAAGAGGACAATCATAAACTCGGCTTTTTACTTAAAACCTCAAACACGATATATATAGAGTTTGAAGATGAAAAACCCTTTTTAAACCTAAACCATCCGCACGAATATCAAGAGGCTTTAAGGCTTATAACCAAGATCAAATAAATTACTTTTCTTCTGCTATAATAGTAAAAAATAAAATATAAAGAAACAGTATGAATTTAACACATTTGGACGAAAAAGACAGACCGAAAATGGTCGATGTATCGGATAAAAACCTAACAACCAGAGTGGCGGTCGCAAGCGGTATTATAGAAATGAGTCAAGAAGCCTATGACGCTATAGTAAGCCAAAAGACTAAAAAAGGGCCTGTGCTTCAAACTGCTGTAATCGCTGCGATAATGGGTACAAAAAAAACAAGCGAACTTATCCCGATGTGCCATCCGCTAAATTTAAGCGGAATAAACTGTGATGTAGAAGAGCTCCCGCAACTTCCTGGATTCAAGCTCACGGTTACAGCAAAACTCACAGGCCAGACAGGCGTTGAGATGGAAGCGCTTACTGGGACAAGTATCGGGCTTTTGACCATCTACGACATGGTAAAAGCGATAGACAAGGGGATGGTTATCCGTAATGTACAACTAGAGAAAAAATCGGGAGGCAAAAGTGGAGATTATCAACGATAGAAAAGAAAAACTTGAACTTACCTATCCTTGCAGCTGGTGCTATAAACTGATTGCCGCAGAAAAAGAAGCACTTGAAGAAGCAATAAGAGATGTAATAGATGAGAGAGAGCATAAACTCACTCATTCAAACACAAGCAGAGGCGGTAAGTATATAAGCATGAATCTTGATATACTTGTTCATAATGAAGATGACAGAAATTTTATCTATGAGGCGTTAAAAGCTCATCAACATATAAAAATGGTACTTTAAAAGGAGTCTCAAATGAGTTTAAAAGAGCTGAAAAATATTGAACTGCAGAAATTAAACCTTCACGAAATGAGGGATATAACAACAGATATTATAGACAAAAGAACAAAAAAACTAAGAGACGGGCTTCAAAAGCTTATTGTGCAAAAAGAGCTTATTGAGAAGAGTCTAGAGAAAAAATCTGCCGAGCTTCAGGAAGCAAAATATGCGATTTTTAACGATATTGAGTCGACAATAGATAAAGATGACGCAGAGACGCTATCAAAGCTTCATCAAATAAAACTCCAATCAATTGACCTCTTTGACATACTTAGCGAAACGGTTGAAGGAGCTATAATAACTGCAATAGAGAAGTCCAAAGACTCTGAAGCAAAAGAGTCTATCCAAGAGGTTATAAAAGAGCTTACATACCAGACTATCAAAGAGGGGACTCTCAATACAATAAGAGTAAGAAAAATCCTCTCTACAATCCTTCACTCAAGCATAGACATAGCAGAAGCTACGCCAAATACGTCAGAAGATATTTTGGAAGCTACACTAAAAGGTATGAGAGCCGGACTTCTTGAGTCTATTGACAGGTTTAAAAAGAGGCTTGCGTATATGCCACTTGAGGCAAAACATATTCTTATTGAAGATTACGACACGATCATGGAAGACCTGAACCAGACTGACACCCTGTTTTTACAGGTAGTTCAAACACAGGCAAACGAAAGTGATCCGACCATAAGAAAAATCCTGCTTGATCTTAACAAGAAGATGCACTATGATCTTGAAGAGTTGATCTATATATCCAAAGAGACGGCACAAGTTATGAAAGATAGATTCTCTGCGCTTGCAAAAACGGCTGTCAAAAAAGCTGATACGGCTCTTAAATCAGAAACGGCAAAAGAGGCAAAGAGAATGGGGATTCAAGCTTGGGGAGTTGCAAAAACAGCGCTTGAGAGTGCAATAAAATCGGCCAAAGGCGTAATTGAACCAAAAGATAAATAGTAGTCTTATGGCTACTATTTATAATATTTGACCACTTTATCCATCTGTGATCCCATATTTAAGAGCAGCATATCAGCAATTACAAGAGCTGCCATCGCTTCACAAACAACCGTTCCTCTTATTGCAACACACGGATCATGACGTCCTTTGAGAGCGAAATCAACCTCTTCATTTGTAGTCGTAACGGTTTTTTGTTCCTTAAAAATAGACGGTGTA
>JBFEYZ010000094.1:0-6670 GCA_041561855.1 Sulfurimonas sp.
CCGCTAATCTTTTTGCCAAAGAGTCTTGCTTTTATGACTTTGGTGTCGTTGAAAATAAGTGCGCAGTCTTTTGGTATAAGGCTCTCTAAATCGGAGAATCTTAGATGAGAGATCTCATCCGCAGCTCTGTCATAGACAAGAAGTTTTGCACTGTCTCTGGGATTTGCAGGATGAGTCGCTATGAGCTCGTTCGGGAGGCAGAAGTCATAGCTTGAGGTTAGAAGTTCTTTATTACTCACTGTCTTTGTTTATCGCTTTTATCTCTTCAAGCAGATCTACATCTTCATTGTCTTCCTCTTCTTCGAGCGGAGGAGCAGGATTTACCACTCTGACTATTAATATAGAGAGTCCGTATAGCAGGACAAGTGGTCCTGCCATTAGAAGCTGAGTCAGAACATCGGGAGGAGTAAGAAGTGCCGCGACAATGAATATAAGAACAACCGCGTACTTAAAGAAGTCTCTCATCTGTCTGTCGTCAACCATTCCAAGAAGTGCCAAAAAGTAGGCAAAAACAGGAAGTTCGAAAGCTATCCCGAAACCAAACATTATCTTGGTGAAGAATCCTACGTAATCTTCTATGTTGATAAGCGGAGTAAATTTAAAACTACCGAATGTTATGAGAAAATCAAAACCGAAAGGAGTGACTATATAGTAGGCAAACAAAACACCCACGCCAAACATCGTAGTTCCTCCGAGAATGAAAGGAAGAACCATCTTTTTTTCATTCGCATATAGCGCAGGAGCCACAAACGCCCAGATTTGCGCTAGAATTATCGGAAGAGCACCCAGAATTGCGGCAAAAAAGGAGACCTTAAGCGCCACGAAGAAAGCTCCTCCGACCTGATTTGTCGTCACCATACCGTCTGCTGCGTGCAAAGATTTTTTGCCGACTTCAAGAAGTACCATGTTTAAAGGTTCTACGATCCAAGCCAGAATTGCTTCATGAAAGTAAAACATTACAAAAAACATAACTATTAGTGAGGCAACTGAGATTCCAAGTCTTTTTCTAAGTTCTATTAAATGCGGTCTTATCTCATCAAACATTTTTGCTATCTTCTTCTATTTTATCTGTAGTCTGGGTCTTTTTCTTGGCAAAGGTAACTTCTTCTTTTTTTGAAGAGGGCTCGTCTTTCGGTTTGTCAAACAGGGCACTGTCTCCTATATTGTCATCCTCGAGAGTCGTCAGTTTTGCTGCCATTTTTTTAATATCTGTTGCGTCTTTCACTTGATTTGAAGCGTTTTGAAGCTCTTTTTTATAGGCAAGTGCTTCATCTTTCATACTTCCTATAGTGTTTTTTGCATTTCTAAAAAATTTAGCTATCTCTACCATAGTGCTTGGAAGCTTGTCGGGACCAAGGAATAAGATGGCGATAACGGCGATAATAAGTATCTCAGTAAAACCCATACCAAACATAAAAAATCCTCAAAATTATATAAGGTGACGATTTTATCTAAAGAATAATTAAACTACGATATAAACAGAGCGATCTCATCTGCCAAAAGATACTCTTTGTTATAAAAAGTATCATTTTTAATTATTAATTTATTCTCTTGAACTAAAAGGAGGGCTCTTTTTAGTTCATCTGGATTTAAAATACTTTTTTTGACTCCCACAGATGAGCGGAGCCCTAAAAATATCTGTTCAGTTTTTTTATCTTTAGGCTCAAGTTCTTCAGTTTTAATATTTAGAGGATCTTCTATGTACTTCTCTATGTCCGCAGTCGGATAGTATCTTTGCATATTAAGTTTGCCGACAGCTCCGCTTCCAAGCCCTATGTAGTCTTTATATCGCCAATAACCAAGATTATGGGTGCTTTTGTATGTGCCGAAGTTGCTTATCTCATACTGCTCAAATCCAAAATCCGTAATTTTTTTAAAAAACCAAGATGTCAGTTTTAACCTCTCTTTTGACATCTGGGGTTTTTTCTCAAAAGGAGTTCCCTCTTCTATGGTCAAAGCATAAGCGCTTAGATGGTTTATAGGCAGTGAGAAAGCGGTTTTCAAGTCATTCTCTAGAAGCTCTTTCGTGTCACCGAGCGTTGCATATATGAGGTCAAGCGAGATATTTTCAAATCCTGTTTTTTTTGCGTTTAAGATGGCCTCTTTTGCCTGAGATGAGCTGTGTGCGCGGTTGAGTAGTTTTAGTTTTGCATCGTCAAAACTCTGCACGCCGAAGCTGACTCTGTTAACGCCTAGTTTTCGCATACCCTTAAGCCACTCATCGGTTGCGCTGTTTGGATTTGCCTCACTCGTTATCTCGATATTTTCGCCCATGTACGGCTTTATCATCTCAAAAAGTTTCTCATAGAGTTTTGGTGCTACTGTAGAGGGAGTGCCGCCGCCGATAAAGATTGACTCTATATCTTTTGGTGCGGTATTGAATCTTTTTAGCTCAAATTCAAGCTGCCTGCAGAGAGCTTCCATGTACTCCTCTTTGAGATGGAACTTGTCAACATAAGAGTTAAATGCGCAGTAGTGGCATTTTGAGTCGCAAAATGGAATGTGTATGTAAAGCAGCAAGCAGTCCCTCCTGGTTTGTATATCGAATTATAGCTAGAGGTAGCCTCTATTTTCTATTTAGTATATTTTAATTAATTTAAATTAAAGTATTGTACGTTAAAGTGACATAATTTTTTTTTATATTGAAACTATGGATAGTGTCACAAAAATGGCTAAACTAGAGAATTATTTAACACAGATAGCAGACCTTTACGAGAGTAGCGATGATAATCAAAAGAACTCTATAGTAACAGTTTTGGAAAGAGTACTAAACTCTAATGATGAGATAAAAATAGAAATAGACGGGATATCTTCTCTCCCGAACAGAGAATCTTTGATGAAAGAGATCTCACTGCTTCAAGATGAGGCAATGCTTGTAATACTCCATATAAATCAGATCGAAGCCGTAAAACAGCTCTACGGCTTTGAGATGGTTCAGGAGATAATATCAAATAAAGCGCAGACACTCAAGCACCTTATAAAAGACAGTGATGCATCTCTCTTTAGCATAAACCTTCAAAAATTCGCGATTCTTGTAAAAAACAGAAAACTTTTTGATAAATATATATCCATTCTTAAATTCTCTATTTTTAATAACATTGAAAGCTTTACATATACCAGCAACGACGGCTCAAAAATAGTTTCTGATTTTACTGCGGGCATATCTTACGGTACAGAGCATCTTCATCACAGTGCCAATGTAGCGCTTCAAGAGGCTATGGTGTCAAAACTCTCATATAAGATATATGATGTAACTCCTCAGTGCACTACTCTTAAAAAATCAACTCTGGACAAATATCAGGTTTACAAAGAAGCTCTCCATAACGGTTACATAGTACCTTATTTCCAGCCTATAATAGACTCAAGAGACGGCTCGATCATGAAGTATGAGGCACTTGCAAGACTTCAACTTCCTGATGGCAGAGTCGTTGTGCCTTATGATTTTTTAAATATAGCTATAGAAGATAAGACTTTTTAGTTCTTTACCAGGCAGATGATGCAAAAGGTTTTTAACATATATGACAAGACCTATGTCGAGATATCTATGAACTTGACCTATGATAATATAAAGTCTCCAACGATGCTTGAGTATATAAAGAACAGGCTAGAGAAGTACGGTGGCGAGAGAATGACGTTCGAGATAGTGGAGACAGAAGAGATAGACGACTATGAAGTTGTGGAGAACTTTATTATGATGATAAAAGAGTATGGCTGCAAAATATCGATAGACGATTTTGGAGCCGGATACTCAAATTTTACAAATTTAATAAAGCTCAATATCGACTTTATAAAAATTGACGGTATGCTTATAACAAAACTTCTAACCGATGAAAAAGCAAGGTTGATGGTTCAGGGACTTATACAGTTTGCAAAAAATATAAACATAAAGAGCATCGCGGAGTTTGTTAGTTCGCGTGAGATATCTGAGTGTGTAAAGGAACTAGGAGTCGACTATTTTCAGGGATATTATCACGGGGAGCCAAAAGAAGCCAAGTTTTATGGACTTGCATAAAGCCGGGCTCTTTTTTATGTAATACGCTATTTTTTAGAGAGATTGCTTAGGGTAGCTATGATTTCGTCCATCTTGTGGCTTATAAGGCTGACTTCGCCCGAGATGTCGTTAACATCGCTTGCGTTTTTGTTCAGTGCGTCAGAGCTCTCGGAAATAGACTGAATAAGGACATTTGTCGTCGCAGACGTTTCAGCCAGGCTTTTTTGAGTTCTCTCTGCAAGTTTACGAACTTCGTCGGCAACAACGGCAAATCCTCTACCGTGCTCACCTGCGCGCGCTGCTTCGATAGCGGCATTTAGTGCTAAAAGGTTTGTCTGTTCTGCAATATCACCGATAGTCGCCAGAATAGTTTTTGTTTCATTTGCATTTGCGACAAGCGTTTGAAGGTTCTCTACCATATCGTTCTCTTTATGGGCAACGTTATGTATTCTCTCAACGGCATTGTTTATCATCTCTTTTAGGTCTTTGATAGTGCTGTTTGTGATCGTAGAGATAGTCTCATTTAGTTTGTTTGAAGACTCTACTATAGTATTTTGGCTCTCCTTGTTTTTTCTCTCCATACTTTCAAGAGACTCTCCAAGAGAGTTTATATTGTTTAAGAGGTCTGCCATTTTAGCTTCTACATCTATTTTGCTTCTTGTGGAGAATGAGCCCTCTGAGAATTTTTGAAGTGTAGAAATAGCATTGTCAAGATTTCTTTCCGAAGACTCCAGCATATTGTTGAGAGAATTTCTAAGAACATGAACATAAGGGGTCTTTGAATCAGAACCGATCCTGCAAGAGTAGTGTCCTTTCGCAACCTTATCAGTAAGAAGAACCATCTCTCCGGCAACTTTCGTATCGTTTAGTATCGATGCCTGATATGTAGTGACGATCTTGTTGAAGTTTTTTTCAGCTTCATCTGCGGTATTCTCATCTATTTTTATCTTGTTTCTTTTAAAGTCCATCATCTCGATGAGTTCTAATCTTTTTTGATTTAGAGTCTTGGAATCACTGCCGGTTTTTTGCATATTAAGCAAGATTACGACTAAAAAAGCGATAACTGCAAGAGATGCCTGTATGATGTCTGAGTCTGTTAAAAAAAGAGAACCTATCAAGAGCAAAAAAGCTGCTGAGATGATTATGTTTTTTAATTTATTGTTCATTTTAAAAATTCCTATCTTAATGTTTTATATAGTTCTTCTGCCTCTTGAATCTCTTCTCTTGAGGGCTATCTGCGGCATGAGAGGTATGTCTGCTCTTTTCTAGTCGCGTCGTACATAGGATATACTGTCGCAAAAACCCAGTAAAAACCTCCGTCTTTGGTTCTATTCTTTACATAACCGCTCCATATTTTACCGCTTTTTACAGTCTCCCAAAGATCTTTAAAAGCTGCTTTTGGCATGTCTTTATGGCGGACTACATTGTGAGGTTTGCCCACAAGTTCATCTATTGTGTATCCGGCAACTTTGCAAAAGTCGTCATTTGCAAAAATAATAATACCTTTGTCATCCGTCTGAGAGACTAAAAAGTCGTCATTTTTTAAGATGTACTCCTGCATTCTCTACCCTCTTATAATAATTTGTCATAATAATAGCATAAATAAGTTAAAGGCATCTTATCTGCTTATAATTCTTTTTATAAATAGTTATAATTCTTTTATGTTTAAAATTGTTTTATCAAAAAAAATCTTGCTATGCAGATATGACATTACATAGAAAATTAGTTTATTTTAATGGCATATTTTGTATAATCGCACCAATATTATAAGAGAAGTCTGAAAAGTGAAATGATGAGCAAAAAAGATTTATACCGCCCTAATGTCGCGATGATTATCGTCTCAAGCAGTTATCCGCATACAAAAGAGATATTCTTGGCACAGAGAAATGATCTAGCCGATGTCTGGCAGTTCCCTCAAGGCGGGATAGATGAAGGAGAAGAGGTACAAGAGGCGCTTTTTCGCGAGCTTTTAGAAGAGATAGGCACGGACATGGTAGAGGTGATCGCAGAGTTTCCGGAGTGGATCTCTTATGATTTTCCTGCAAAGATCGCACAGAATATGAAGCCGTTTATAGGACAAAAACAGAAATATTTTTTGGTAAAACTCCATGAGGAAGCGACCATAAATATTAATACGGACGAGCCAGAGTTCAGCGATTACAAATTCGTAACCGCAGATGAAGCTTTAAATATGAGTGCTAGTTTTAAAAAAGATGTATATGAGAGTGTAATAAGTTATTTCAAAAAAGAGGGATTATTGTAGATGTTAATAGTTCAAAAATTCGGCGGAACAAGCGTAGGTGATTTGGATCGCATTCAGAATGTGGCAAATAGGGTCGCAAAAACAAAAGAGGCAGGAAACGATGTTGTCGTCGTAGTATCTGCAATGAGCGGAGAGACAAATAAACTTGTCTCATACGCAGAGCACTTTTCAAAAAATCCGGCACGCGTGGAGATGGATATGCTTCTTAGCTCGGGTGAGAGAGTAACGGCTTCTCTTTTGGCCATAGCTTTGAGTGAAATGGGTTTTGATGCAGTTTCGATGACGGGAAGAAAGGCGGGTATCGTAACCGATAATATTCATACAAAAGCCCGTATAGAAGAGATAAATCCGAGTGTTATGCATGAAGCGATAAAAGAGGGTAAAATCGTAGTCGTTGCAGGTTTTCAAGGGATATC
>JBFEYZ010000095.1:0-6641 GCA_041561855.1 Sulfurimonas sp.
GGTCATGAGATAGACTGGGTTATAAGTGATTTTGTAGCAGATCTAAGGGCACCGACTCCAAGTGCGGCTATGCAGATGATACTGCCTGACAGTAACGAACTCTATCAGTATATCGACTCTATTTCTACGCAGTATGCGCAAAGAATAATGCAAAAGATTTACAACTCTAAGCAGGAGTTGACGCACCTTGTAAATTTATACTCAGGACACTCTATCGAGAAGAAGATAAAGCAAAAAATAGAGGATGTGAAGCAGATGCAGGCTTCATATAATCAAACTATTTCGTTTAAAATGCAGAGTTTTTCCAAAGAGATAGAATCTGTTAAAATAAGATTTCCACATGTAATAGATAGTAAGATCAATATTGCCCGAAATCAAGTGACAACACTACAAAAGATGTTAGAATCGAACAATCCAAAGCTAAAAAGCAAAAAAGGTTTTGTTCAGATATCCAAAGATGCAAAAGTGATAGATATTGCCTCTTTAGAAGTTGATGAAATTTTTGATTTAATGAGTGACAGGGTTGTAGTGAGCGCAAAAGTGCTTGAAAAAAGAGACATATAGGGGTTTATGTGAAATATCCGGAATTTTTTGATACTGTAGATACTATTAAAGTTGTCGATCCGTTAGCTAACGTTTTAGGCGCATTTGAAGATGGCATATATGAGTTTAACTACTTAGAGATAGTAAAAGCGGCTGGGCATAGCTGCCCGACCGTAGCAGGTGCATATATAACAGCTTATGCAGGGCTCAAGGCTTTATATCCGAATGGACCGGCGGTAAGAGGTGAGATAAAAGTAGAGTTTAAAGAGTCGCTTGAAGATGGCGTAGCTGGCGTTATAAGTAATGTTATTTCTCAGATAACAGGAGCTACAGATAAGAGCGGATTTAAAGGTTTAGGCGGTAAATTTGCACGCCACTCTTTAATGTATTTTGATTCAAATATAAGCTCATCAGTCAGATTTACAAGATTGGATAACTTTAAGAGCGTTGATGTTTACTATGATCCGTCTCTAGTCGGCGGTAACCCGAAAATGCAGCAGCTTATGCAAAAAATGATGGGCGGTATGGCAAATGCAGCAGAGGTAAAAGAGTTTGGCGACCTTTGGCAAGACAGGGTAAAAAGAATTTTTGAGAATATGCCAAGTGTCGTTAAAGTTATAATCTAAAGAGTGTAATTTTTTTGTAATCGTGTTATAGTATACTTTTTGTAAAAATAACAGAGGAGTGGTTATGGCATATTTTGACAACGTTAAAGTAGGAGACGCTGTTTACGGCTTGGTATTCGGCCCAGGGAAGGTCTCTCAAATCTTTGACAACAGTCATTACAAAATAATGGTGAACTTTAAAAATGACTATGAAGTACCATATACCGAAGATGGTATACCGGGCTGGGGACGCTTTAATAAGCAGACACTTTTTTATAAGAACGATATAGATCTTACCGACGTAGATTTCTCGCCTGTTTCTAAAATACTCTCAATTAAAAAAATTATAAAGCTAAAAGAGAAGAAAAAGCTTCAGGTTAGACTTCCTTCAGGTATCTGGAAGAATGTAAAAAAAGCGGAACCTGCATATGTAGAGGATCTTTTAGAGAGAGAAAAATATCATATGTTTAGAAAAAAACCTGAAAAAAAAGAGAAGGAAAAAGAGAAGTAGTGCGTTTTGTGCGTTTTATCTCTACTCCTATTGGCAGGCTGCTTGCCATAGCAGATGCAGATGCCGTAATCTATCTTGATTTTGTAGACGATGATATGCAGGAAGAGTGCTCAGACTATCCTCTTTTGCTTCAGCTAGAACAAGAGCTAAGCGAGTACTTTTCAAAAAAACGACGTAAGTTTACTGTCCTGCTATCTCCAAGCGGAACTGAGTTTCAAAAGAGTGTTTGGAATACCCTCCTTAAGATACCCTACGGTGAGACAGTCTCATACGCCGAGGAGGCAAGAATGCTTGAGAATCCAAAAGCTGTAAGAGCCGTTGCCAATGCAAACGGTAAAAATCCTATAGCAATTTTAATCCCTTGTCACCGTGTTATATCTTCAAACGGAAGTATAGGCGGATATACGGGAGGAGTATGGAGAAAAGAGTTTTTACTCTCTTTGGAGAGAGCAAAATAGCATTATTTCATAACAAGAGTCGGAAAGTACGTGTGAAGAGTAGCAGCAGTCTGTGTTGAGAGTTTTTTCATAAGCTTGTCAAACCTGTCCTCTTTGTTCCAAAGCGCTTCACTTACTCCGCTTAAGCTTGTCAGCTTGTTTTTAGCGTCATGTTCTACACCGATGCTGTCAATCAAGCCTACATCTTTGGCTTGCTTAGCCGTAAAGATGTGAGCATTCGCAAAAACGTCCCTCTTTTTAATATCTAAGCCTCTTGCGTTTGCAACGTCTGTAGTAAATAGGTCGTAAGTTCCCTGTATGACTTTGTTCAACTCATTTATCTCATAGTCCGTCCACTCTCTGTCACTTGCTCCGACTTTTTTATATTTTCCTGCTTGGACACTTTGGGATTTTATACCGATCTTCTGCATCAGTTCGCTGACATCAGCTCCCTGCATAATGACACCGATACTTCCGACCATCGAGCCTGGATTTGCAATTATCTCATTTGCCCAGATGCTTGCATAGTAGCTCCCACTTGCCAAAGTTCCGCTGGCATAAACAACAACAGGTTTTTTCTCTCTTGCTCTTTTTATGGCGTATGCAACCTCAATAGAAGGTGCAACAGCTCCTCCAGGTGAGTCAACATTCAACAATATGCCTTTAACAAACTCGTTTGAAGCTGCTTGATCAATCTGGTTTACTACGTCTGAAATCTCCATTACAGGACCCACAAGATAGATCTGTTCAAGATTGTGCGGCTTTAAATCTTCTTTGCTCTGCGGGGCAAAGATAAGAAAGAGAAGAAGCAAAAAAAGCATTGCTTTGAAATGCTCTTGTATAAATTTTATTGTAGCGATAAATGGAGAAAATATTTTTTTAATAAACTGCATTAGATACCTTTTTCTAACTTTCCGTTGATATAAACTTTTGATATATTATATCTATGAAGTATTAAATGGATAGCCAACTCATCGCTAGGCTCGCTATCTAGATCCAATACTATCATGTCGGCATTTTTGCCTTCAGATATCTCTCCGCTGTTAATTCCAAGAGCATCTGCGGCATCTTTTGTTACGCTGTTTATAAGGTTTTGCGCCAGCTCTAGAAGCGGCATATCTGAGTGCATAAACAGAGCGCATTTCATCTCTTCAAAGAGGTCAAGTTTATAGTTTGAACTAAGCCCGTCAGTTGCACATATCCATCTTATGTTATGTTCTTGAACTCTTTTTAGGTCAAGAGCACCGTTGCCAAGCAGTCTGTTTGAAATGGGGCAGTGTATAATCGTATGTCGGTTTGAAGATATAGTTTCAAGCTCCTTTTCGTTAGCCTTTACAACATGTGTCAAAAGTGTCTCATGAGTGTTAAAATGCTCTAAAAATTCATTCGCATCGCTAACCGAACTCTTCTGTTTTAGCAAGTTTTCAAAAAAATCTTTAAACTCCCCTTCGCTTTTGTCCAGCCAATCTCTCTCAGCAGAGCTCTCCATAAAGTGGGCGGTTAGTTTAAGTTTCTCATCCGCTACAATTTGTAGTGCTTTTTTGATCAAAATAGGATGAACAGAGTAGGGTGAGTGAATAGCAACTGCAGGATAAAATCCTTCTCTTTTTACGCTTTTTGAAGCATCAAGACGTGCTAAAAAATCTCCAAAAAGAGCGTCTGCCATCGTTGCTTGTGAGCCGATCAGCTCATTGAAAAAAACAACGTTTTGAGGAGAAGAAGCACAGACATCAAGGTCCATTCCATGCGAACTTATCGCCCCAAAAGTCGTAATTCCAGACTCCAGCATAGAGTTAACAGCTTTTGTCATACAAGCATCATCACAACCGTTTATGAGTTCTTCTCTATTCTCAATAACACTGTAGAGCCAAGGAATAAAATCCCCGTAAGAGAGTTTGGTTTTATTAGCGCTGAACTCTATATGGACATGCGCATTTATAAGTCCGGGCATCAAAAGAGAGTTCTTTTTAAGCTTTATTACATCTGCATCTTTAAACTCTTTTTTGAGATCTTCAAGCGGAGCTATTTTTTTAATTGTTTTGTCAAATGCTACCGACATGCCAAAGAGCAGAGTGTCAGGCGTTAATATATAATCGGGAGTTATTATCTGCATATTTTATCTTTTTGTCTGAATTTAAAATAGATTATGCTTAATTTAGATAGAATAACTCCTTAAAAATCGTAATTATTAAACAAAAAGGCAGAAGATGAAGATAGTAGTTATTCAAGGACCAAACTTAAATATGCTGGGTGTTAGAGAGCAGCAGATTTACGGGTCAATGAAGTTAGAGCAGATACATGCTCAAATGAAAGATTTTGCAGATCAAAGCGGAATGGAGATAGAATTTTTTCAAAGCAATCTTGAGGGAGAGATCGTAGATAAAATTCAAGAGTGTTATGGGGATGCAAACGGTATAATCATAAATCCTGCGGCATACACTCATACATCAATAGCGATCCGCGATGCTATTTCGGCTGTAAATCTTCCTACTATTGAGGTTCACATAAGCAATATTCATCGTCGTGAAGAGTTTAGAAAGCAGAATATGGTAGCAGCAGTATGCTCATCTTCAATTGTAGGATTCGGTCCTTTCGGATACCATCTTGCAATGGTCGGCATGGTTCAGATAATGAATGAGATAAAAGCGGTTCAAGAGATGCAAAAACAACAATCTCAGGCTCCACAGGAAAACTGATTTTATGTATATAAAGCGTAGGTTGAGTGAGGATTTAGAGACCTTTAAAAATTTGCGCCGCAGTTATACAGATAGTAAAAAAAGTTCGCATAGATATGTTGCAACCGTCGGTATCGGCGGAAACATAGGCGATGTAAAAAGAAGGCTTGAGCATCTTTATATCTCTTTTAAAAAAGATAAAAGAGTCACTTTGCTACGAACATCGCTGATATTGAAAAACCCTCCTTTTGGGTTCGTGGACCAGGATGATTTTTTTAATTCCGTGGCACTCTTAAAGACAAGTATGCAGCCTAAGTTTTTTTTAGACTATTTGATGAGACTTGAGAAGAAGTTTTCACGCAAAAGAAGCTTTGCAAATGCTCCAAGGACTCTAGATTTGGATATAATTTTTTTTGATAACAGAGTAGTTAAAACACAAAAACTTCAAATTCCGCATGCCAAGTGGTTTGAAAGAGAAAGTGTGTTGATACCATTAATGGATATACAGAGATGAAGATTTTAACTTTTACCGGAAGAACGCCCTCAGAAGCATTGAAAAAAGCGAAGATGGATGTTAATTATAGTCAAATGCTTCACATAGACACAAAAGAGATACAGAAAAAATCACTCGGTCGCGAACCTATCTATGAGATAGTTATGGGAATCGAGAGTGATTCTGCATCACATAACGCATACCAAAATACAAAATCTTTGCCAAAAGACGAGAGGCCTCTTACCCAAAAGAGCGCCGATGTTTTATATGACATCTCTTATGCAGCAAAACAGATATCCAAAATCGCAGATGTAAAAGAGCCGCTTTATGAGCATCAGGATAGCAAGTCTCAAATGCTCTTTGAACCAAAAGAGTTAAAAGAGATAAAGTCTGAGATTGCAAAGCTCGGAGATAAAGTAAAAGTTATTCAAAATATGTTCTGGGACGAGAAAGCGCCTAACCTTGAGAGCCACATTCCATCAGAGTTTGCTGAGATTTACCGTTTGGCTTCCCAAAGCGGTATGAACAGAGAGCATCTTGATGCCATTATGAGAATGACACTGGAACATATGCCTTTTAGAATGAGAGAAAACTCCGCTACTATAAAAAGATACTTTCAGACGCTTCTTAGAAAGATGGTGCCTATCAGGCTTGAGAGCGCCCCGTCAATAGGTAACAAGAAAGTCGTTATGCTTGTAGGTCCGACAGGGGTTGGCAAGACCACGTCCGTGGCAAAACTGGCGGCTAGATACTCATATTTGATGCAAAAGAAGTATAAAGTAGGGTTGGTGGTGCTTGACACATACCGTATAGGTGCAGTTGAACAGCTTATGCAGTATGCAAGAATGATGAAGCTTGGCATCGAGACCGTTGTAGACCCAATAGATTTTGCAAGCGCATTAGATTCTCTTAGGTATTGCGATTACATACTTATCGATACTATGGGGTCAAGTCCATATGATAGGACAAAAATAGAGAAGATATACGAATGCCTTGATGGAAATGACGTAAAGTACAATATTGATGTTGTTTTGGTAATGCCTAGCTCCATAAAGTACGATGATCTAAAGGCTACGTACGATAATTTTTCTACATTGAATATTGATACTCTTATGTTTACAAAACTTGACGAGACCAGAGGCTTTGGTAATATATTTTCATTGGCATATGAGACAAAAAAACCGATCAGTTACTTTTCTGTCGGTCAGGAGGTTCCTGAAGATCTGGTCTGTGCGAGCAGTGATTTTTTGGTCGAGTGTCTGTTGAATGGTTTTAACAGGAGCAAAGCATGATGGGGCATCAAGCTCAAAAGTTAGAAGAGCTTGTCTCTTCAACGGCTGCTAAAAAGTCGAAAAAAACACGTTTTATTGCCGTTAC
>JBFEYZ010000096.1:0-6578 GCA_041561855.1 Sulfurimonas sp.
ATGGATCAAGTGTATACGGCACTTAACGCAAGCGATAATGATGATATTATTTTTACATCGTGTGCGACAGAATCAAACAATTGGGTTTTAAAATCGGTTTATTTGGACCATATAGTAAACGGAGACAAGAATCATATTATTACGACAGAGGTTGAACATCCATCGGTTTATTCTGCATGTAAAGCACTTGAAGAGCAGGGTGTAAAAGTTACATATCTGCCTGTAAATCATCAAGGTGTAGTAGAAGCTCATGTTGTAAAAAGCTTTATTACTGATAAGACTGCTCTGGTATCAGTTATGTGGGCTTCAAATGAGACAGGTGTGATAAACCCTATAAAAGAGATAGGTGAGATATGTAAAGAAAAAGGTGTTTTATTCCACACTGACGGTGTTCAGGCAGTAGGTAAAATACCAGTTGATCTTCAAGATGTACATGTAGATTTTCTTTCAATGAGTGCACATAAATTTCACGGGCCTAAAGGGATAGGTGCGCTTTATATTAAAGATTCGCAACAGCTATCTCCGCTTCTACACGGCGGCGAGCATATGGGCGGAAGACGCTCAGGAACACTCAATGTTCCATATATCGTAGCAATGGGTAAGGCAATTGAGCTTGCAACTACAAATATAGAAGAGAAGATAGCATCAATAAGAGCAAAAAGGGACCGCTTAGAAGATGCTCTTTTAGAGTTAAGCGATACTTTTGTGGTTGGTGACCGTGACAACAGAACACCAAATACTATACTTATATCTATTAGAGGTGTTGAAGGCGAAGGTATGCTTTGGGATCTAAACAACGGCCAAATAGGGGCTTCTACAGGTTCGGCATGTGCTAGTGAGGACCTGCAGGCAAATACCGTAATGCTTGCAATCGGAGCAGATAATGAACTTGCTCATACAGGAATTCGTTTAAGTCTTAGCCGTTTTACCACGGATGAAGAGATCGATTATGCGATAGAGCACTTTAAAAAAGCTGTGTTTAGGCTTCGTGCAATCTCAAGTTCATTTGCAAAAGTTGGACCTACGCCCGGCGGCGAATCAAAAGAGTGTGAACTACACCATCACTAAATCAATAAATTTATGAAATAAATAAAGGAAAATATTATGGCAAAAAATGACTTATTGGGTGCTTCATTGTGGGATGCTTACTCAAATAAAGTAACCACTTTGATGAACAATCCGAATCATCAAGGCGAGATCACGGAAGAGGAGGCAGCGGCACACGGCAACAGACTGATAGTTGCCGATTTTGGAGCTGAAAGCTGCGGAGATGCTGTTCGTCTTTACTGGGAAGTTGACCCTAAAACAGACGTTATAGTAAACTCTAAATTTAAAAGTTTTGGATGTGGAACAGCGATCGCAAGTTCGGATATTATGACGGAGCTTTGTATAGGAAAAACTGTTCAAGAAGCTGTGAAGATAACAAATATAGATGTTGAGTTTGCTCTAAGGGATAATCCTGAGACTCCTGCGGTTCCGCCTCAAAAGATGCACTGTTCCGTTATGGCTTATGATGTTATCAAGAAAGCTGCCGGACTTTATCTAGGTGTGGATGCCGAGAGTTTTGAAGAGGAGATAATCGTTTGTGAGTGTGCTCGCGTTAGCTTAAAGACACTGCAAGAGGTTATTAGACTAAACGACCTTACAACTATTGAGCAGATCACAGACTATACGAAAGCGGGCGGGTTTTGTAAAAGCTGTATAAAGCCTGGCGGACACGAAGAAAGAGAGTACTACTTGGTAGATATTTTAAGAGATACTCGTCGTGAGATGGATGAAGAGAAGATGAGAGCTGCAGCTGATGCAGGCTCAAAAGCAAGTTTTGAGTCAATGACTTTGGTTCAACAGATCAAGGCGATTGATGCAGAGATAGATGAGAGCATCCGCCAGTTCTTGATCATGGATGGCGGCGATATGGAAGTTATTGATGTAAAACCTGGCGATGAGTATATTGACGTATATATCAGATATTTGGGTGCATGTAACGGGTGTGCAAGTTCTGCAACCGGAACTCTTTATGCAATCGAGTCGACTTTAAAAGAGAAACTATCTAAAAAGATAAGAGTATTACCGATCTAAATCCTATTAGGATTTAGAAGCGGTGAATTTTTACCCATATATCTTACATCCAAAACTGCAATTTCACACTCAAGCCAGATTTTAAACTCACTGTAAACACGCTTTTGAGCCTCTTGTATAAGATAAATGGCATCATCAAAAGTTCCGTTTTGCACATTTACCAAGAAGTTCGCATGCTCTTTGCTAAACTCCATACCGCCGACTCTGTACCCTTTTAATCCGACAGCTTCTATAAGCCTTCCTGCGTAATCACCCACAGGATTTTTAAAACAGCTTCCCGCGCTAGGTGTTGAGGGTTGGTTCTTGCGCATACCCTTAAACATTAAGAGTCTCTCTTTATCGTACCCGTGTTCCAGTAAAAATGTCGCTTCTAAGATCGGAGTTTTGATGTTTGTAAATCTGTATCCATACTCTATTTTATCCTTTCTTAACTCTCCAGCGCATGTTTTTACGGATATAAGATTGTTAAATATCTCATACTCTTTAAGTCCTGCATTCATATAGACTAAGCCGCCTAAAGTTCCAGGAAGATGTGAGAGAAACTCAAAGTTTGCAATATCGTGTTTTTTGCAAAAAGAAGCTATTTTCCCCGATGGCACGGCAGCGCCTATTTTAAGAGTACTATTTTCTATTTTTATATAATCATATTTTTTGCTTAGTTTTAAAAGAGGGGGCGGCTCTGTACCAATCAAAATATTGTTACACGAACCGATAATGTAAAAATCTTTATACTCCTGATCGCAATCCTCGAGCAGCATAACGTCTAAATTGCCGCCGATTTTTATGGAGGAGAATTTAGAGAAGTCTATTGCTTGGTTTTTCATTACTCTACAAAGTCTGGGATCATATTAAAAATATTTAAAGAGAAGTCCGTCATTGCGTTTAGCATCCAAGGCATAGTTAAAATAACAATTATAACAACCCCTATGATCTTTGGGATAAAGCTCAACGTCATCTCATTGATCTGCGTTGTTGCCTGAAATATACTTACAGCCAAACCTATAAACATTCCCACTAAAAGACCAGGAAGCGCAAGCATAAGTGCTATTTTAAAAGTCTCAATTCCAAGCGATACGAGTTTTGCTTCCATTATGAGTCTCTTAAGTTTTTGTACTCTATCGGTATCATAAAATCTTCAATTTTTACTTCTGCGTCGTAGAAGCCGTTTTTATAGCCGATCTCAAAAAGTTTGTTAATAGCTTTGTACTGTATTTCGCTCAATGTTATGGAGTTGTCGTTTGCATAAAGCTCAAGATATTTATCCAAGGTAGGAGCATCTATGCGTACAAGATCTCTCTCTAGAAGCATCCGAGATAGTTTATGTTTATGATCGCGTGCTACCTGCACAGCCTTTGTAAGGGTCTCTTCATAGCCTATAGCTCTGTTTAGAGGAATAGAGCGGCTGATCGCCATCCCGCCAAGAGGAAGAGGAAGCTCATCTCCAGCAAGCTCTTGCCAGATATCCCACATCTCTCTCTCGACTTCAAGCTCGTCGTTATAGGTCAAAATGCTCTCATGGATTAAAACACCTGCATCGACTTTTCCATCAAGAACGGCCTGCTCGATTTCCAAAAAATTCATGTATGTAACTCTGGCATCCGGATATGCAATGCGAAAAAGCATAGCATTGGTCGTATGCTTACCGCTAAGGGCGACTTTAAAGTTACGTTTGAGCTTTACACCTCTTTTTTTGATTATCTTAGGTCCGTACCCTTCTCCAAAACTCACAGCAGTACGAAGCAGAGCATAGTTTTCTCTTATATGAGGGTAGAGGGCAAAGCTTATAGCGACTATCTCATAGACACCATTTAGTGCTTTTTCGTTTAGAGTCTGGATATCTTCGGCAATATTGTCAAACTTCACACCATCCATATCTACCCAGCCGAACTTGATGGCATAATACATAAATACGTCGTCTGCGTCAGGGGAGTGTGCAATAACTGTTTTTTTCAAATGAGTCGCCTATCTACTTAAAAATATAAACTAGATTTTAACCAAATAAGGATAAAATCCCACTAATTTTATATGGAATTTCCATATAAAAATATGACAATTTGCAATATTTTAAAATAAAAATTAAAAGTTGTCATACAATAAGTCTAAATTTAATATAAGAGAGCCAAAGATGGACGCAAATAAACAAAAATCATTAGACTTAGCGATGAAACAAATTGATAAGGCATTCGGTAAGGGTGCGCTTATGAGACTGGGTGATAAAGAGATAGTGCCAATTGAGTCGATTAGCACTGGCTCTCTAGGACTTGATCTTGCACTTGGAATTGGCGGTGTTCCACAAGGAAGGGTTGTTGAAATATACGGACCTGAGAGTTCAGGTAAGACGACACTGGCACTTCAGATAACTGCAGAGTGCCAGAAAAAAGGCGGAGTTTGTGCATTTGTAGATGCAGAACATGCACTTGATGTTGCTTATGCCAAAAACCTCGGCGTCGATGTAGACAATCTTCTTGTCTCTCAGCCTGACTACGGCGAGCAGGCTTTGGATATTGTTGAGACTATAGCTCGCAGCGGCGCTGTAGATCTTATAGTTATCGACTCGGTTGCAGCTCTTACTCCAAAGTCTGAGATCGAGGGTGAGATGTCGGATCAAAATGTAGGTGTCCAAGCACGTCTTATGTCAAAAGCACTTCGTAAATTAACGGGTATTTTACACAAGATGAATTGTACGGTTATATTTATTAATCAGATCCGTATGAAAATAGGTATGATGGGGTATGGTTCCCCAGAGACTACAACAGGCGGGAATGCACTTAAATTCTATGCTTCTGTCAGAATAGACGTAAGACGTATAGCATCTTTAAAACAAGGCGAGAGCCAAATCGGGAATCGCGTTAAAGCAAAGGTGATAAAAAACAAAGTAGCACCTCCGTTTCGTCAGGCAGAGTTTGATATAATGTTCGGTGAAGGAATCTCCAAAGAGGGTGAACTTGTCGACTACGGCGTAAAGCTTGATATAATCGACAAAAGCGGTGCATGGTTTTCTTACGGAGAGACAAAACTTGGACAGGGCCGTGAAAATGTCAAAGCCAAGTTTATAGAAGAGCCCGAGTTGGCTCGTGAAGTCGAAGAGAAGATAAAAACAGCTATGGGGATAAACTCCCTAATGGCGATGGATACTCTAGATATAGAGGATGCTGATTTATAAGTGTCGGCGCAAAGTTAAATTTTTTAATACAAAGAGGTAAATAAATAATGTTCATAGATAATATTAGTGCAATTGAGGTGATGGATTCTCGTGGAAACCCTACAGTAAAAGCAACGGTAGAACTTAGTGACGGTACAAAAGCAAGTGCGATAGTGCCTTCAGGTGCAAGTACGGGTAAGCGTGAGGCATTAGAGCTTCGTGACGGCGGCAGCAGATATATGGGCAAGGGTGTTCTTAGAGCTGTTGAGAATGTTAACAACCAGATAGCGGATGTTCTTATCGGCCTTTCCCCATTTAATCAGGCAATAATCGATGCTACAATGAAAGAGCTTGACGGGACGGAGAATTACGCAAACCTTGGCGCTAATGCGGTTCTTGGTGTCTCCATGGCGGTAGCGCGCGCTGCTGCAAAAAGCTTAGGTGTTCCTCTTTATCGTTACCTTGGCGGAGCTAATGCTATGGTTATGCCTACTCCGATGCTAAATATTATCAACGGCGGTTCACATGCCGATAACTCTGTAGATTTTCAGGAGTATATGATAATGCCTATCGGATTTGAAGATTTTGCAACTTCACTTCAAGCATCCGCAGAGGTTTATCATAATTTAAAAGCTATCCTAAAAGCTAAAAAACACAATACGGCTCTTGGAGACGAAGGTGGTTTCGCACCTGATTTAAGCTCTAACGAAGAGCCTATACAGATCATTATGGAAGCGATAGAAAAAGCAGGTTATAAAGCGGGAGAGCAGATGGCAATAGCGCTTGATGTTGCGGCAAGTGAACTTGTGGCAGAGGGCGGTTATAGACTAGATAGCGAAAACAGAACGGTTACTTCTGCACAGCTTGTTGATTATTATGTTGATCTATGTTCAAAATATCCTATAGTATCTATAGAAGACGGTTTAAGCGAAGATGATTGGGACGGTTGGAAAATATTGACAGAGAAATTGGGCGATAAAGTCCAACTAGTAGGTGATGACCTGTTTGTGACAAACGCTAACATCCTTAATGAAGGAATTCAAAAAGGAATTGCTAATGCTATCTTGATCAAGCCAAATCAGATCGGTTCTGTCAGCGAGACTATGCTTACCGTTCGTCTTGCTCAAAGAAACGGCTATAAGTGTGTTATGAGTCATCGTTCAGGAGAGAGTGAAGATGCCTTTATCGCAGATTTTGCCGTTGCATTAAACTGTGGTGAGATAAAAACAGGATCTACAGCGCGCGGAGAGAGAACTGCTAAATACAATCGTCTTTTAGAGATCGAGAATGAAGTGGCTTACGGCGAGTATTTGGGTTCACAACTTTTTAAATAAGAACTTTTGATGAGGGATGAAGA
>JBFEYZ010000097.1:0-6575 GCA_041561855.1 Sulfurimonas sp.
AGAGCCGCCCATAAGTCCAAGTCCTACTATCGCTACATTCATCTCAATTCTTTATTTTAATTTCTCAAATTATACAGAGTTTACTTAATATTAACCTCATAAAAGGTAAAATCACCTCTTATTTTATAATCATGGAAACTTAATGAGAAAAATTTTAGCACTCTTTGTCATCTTACTGGCTGTAAACTCCTTTGCATACACGATAAAATCAATAAAATACGAAGGCATGGTCAACATGTCAGAGTCCGTTGCATTACGAATGCTTAAGTTTGAAGTCGGTGACAGTATTGATGAGAAGGTGCTTGACGAGTCTATCAAGAACTACTATAAACAAGGTTATTTTGAAGATATTTGGACTACGGTAGATGAAGATGGTGTTTTAACATTTCACTTTAAAGAGAAACCTCTAATATCAAACATAGAATTAAAAGGCTGGAAAGAAAATGACAGCGAGATAAAAGAGAGTGTTATCCAGATAAAAGTCGGCTCGCTTTATGATGAGAAAAAGATAGAAGCAGCAAAAAAAAGAATCATAGAGATGATAAGTCAAGATGGGAAGATTGACAGTGTCGTTGAGATTAAAAAGGAACTTTTGGAAAACGGAAGTTATAAGATCACTTTTTTGGTCAACGAAGGTGAAGAGATTGTCATTGAAGAACTTCTTTACAGTGGAGTTTCAGGCCTTGACAGCGATGATTTTGATGATATGATAGCCAATAAAGAGAGAGAGTTTATGGGCTGGTTCTGGGGAAGAAACGACGGTAAGATGAGAGTGGCAGACTTAGCGTATGACCCCCTTAGAATACGTGACCTCTATATGCAGCACGGCTATTTGGACATTGACGTTAAAGAGCCTTTCGCAAAAGTAAATTTTGATAACTATACGGCAGAAATAAGCTATCAGGTAAAAGAGGGCGAGATATATAATGTCAGCGCCATCACGATAGATCAGCAAAAGCATGTGGTGGAAGATGAGAAGATAAGAGAGCTTATAAAGCTTGAGATAGGCGAGCCTTTTAACGTAGAGACATTCCGTAATGACTCACAGAGAATAAAGACGCTTATCGCGGATCAAAGCTATGCTTTTGTGCAGATAGTCCCGGATTTGAAAAAAGACAAAGAGAAGAGAGAAGTCGAGGTCGTCTTTAAGATCATGCCTGGCGAAAGAGTCAAAATAAGAAATGTAATAATCTCAGGGAACAGCAGAACGCTTGACAGAATCATAAGAAGAGAGCTCTATCTGGGACCAGGAGATATGTATTCGCTTACAGACCTAACAGACTCGAGAAACGCGCTAGGAAGATTAGGTTTTTTTGACGGAAACACCATAGAGGAAAAAAGAGTAGACAACCAGACTATGGATATTATAGTTAAGGTAAAAGAGGCTCCAACAGGAAATATTCAACTCGGAGGCGGATACGGAAGTTACGGCGGTCTTCTTGTGAGCGTAGCGGTAGATGACAGAAATGTCTGGGGTTCTGGCATAAATGTGGGCGTCAAAGCAGAGCGTTCGTCTTTGACATCAAACTACTCTTTTAGTATGTCTAATCCTAGGCTAAACGACAGCGACTTTAGCGGTAACTTCTCTCTTTATACTTCTGATTACGAGTATAACGACTATACAGTAATGTCCGACGGATTTACAGCCGGAGTCGGACATAGATTTACAAGATATATAAGCGGTCATATAGGATATGGCTATTCGGCGAACAGCTATGAAATAAGCGATGATGCTAATCTTTCGGAACTAGATACTTTCTATTTTGAAGACTACTCAAAAAGCTCGGTCACGCTCAGCGCAAAGTTTGACAATACGGATGACTTCTATCTTCCTAGAAACGGGTTTATGTTCTCTCAAAGCGTAGAGTATGCAGGACTTGGAGGGGATGCCGATTTTTTAAAGACCAGAACAAATTTCAGTGCATACAAAGGGCTTGAAGATTGGTTCGGGTTTGATGTCGTGGCAAGATACAAGGCAAGGTTCTACTACGTCAAAGAGATCGGGTTTTTACCTGTTGCAGAGAGATTCTATATGGGCGGTATAGGAAGTGTCAGGGGATATGAATCATACTCTCTTTCGCCGACCATTGAAAATACAGATCCGACTGAAACAGACGATAGAAGAGTAGGAGGCGAGTATACTGCATCTAACAGTTTTGAGCTAAGTTTTCCTCTTGTTCCAAAAGCCAAGATGCGCCTAGTTACATATCTGGACTGGGGTTATATAGGCGCTTCTGGAAGCGCGCTTATCAGTGATGCTGGCAGTTCTGATTATTTGTCGAATAATATCTCCCGCGGCGGATTCGGAGCAGGGCTTGAATGGTTCTCGCCTGTAGGGCCTATTCAGTTGATGTTCTCTAAACCTTTAGGAGAAGAAGAGGGTGATAAGACTGCGGTCTTTGAATTTACGATGGGACAGAGATTCTAGGCCCTTTGCCTCTTATGGCAAAACAGTATGAAACGATATATTTATACTGTTTTTTGTCATCATCTCTAGTTTTTTAATGCTCTCATTTGCAAGATAGAGACTGTTTTTAGAGTGAACTTTAAGTTCTGAGCCTTCATAAGTAAGCGAAAAATCGATATTTCGAGGGTAATGGCTCAGAAGTGCGACAGCCAAAGATAGAATGTAGCTCAAAGCTTCCAGCTGTTGGGTGTCCGGAAGAAGATCTTTAAACTTCTGTATGTGAGATTGTGAAGGAAGTTTTCTTTTTGCATACCTTGTAAGAGTTGCAATCAAGATTATCTGATCGTGGGTAAATCCAAACTCCAGAGCGTCTTTAATAAGATTGTAGCTGTTTTTGTTGTGTGAGTAGTAGTGTATATTATTTCCGCTCATGCAGAGTTTGGCGGCAACTGCCAATTCATTTCGGTATTTTGCTTCTATCTTTAACTCTTTATGAGTTAGATCAAATAGAATCTTGGAGACCTTGCAGAGCTGATTCGCATAAGCAATATTATCAACATGTGAATCAAGAATATACCTTACTGAAGTGTTGTAGTTTGCAGGAAACCTGTCATTTGAGTTTCTAAGCAGATCTGTTAAAAAGAGGCCCTCTCTCACTCCAGCACCGCTTGTTACTAGTTTTTGGATCTTAAACTTTTTAAGCACTCTTAATAGAATAAGCGCACCCGGTTTGATTACATCAAATCTGCTGCTTTTTATGCCAAGATCTTTGAGTTCATCTTCATCTGATCTGATTATTTTTTCCAACACTGTTTGAAACTCTTCAGAATCCGGTTCATACGCATGAAGTTTGTCTATTGGATAGCCGCTTTTGTTTAGCATGGCATTTGATATTGCTCTGAATGTTCCGCCTATCCCGATTACGGTAGATATATTTGTCCCATCCAGCTGTTTTAGTTGAGAATCTATGTATTTTTTTGCACCATCTATGTCGTTTTTGTCGAAAAAAAGCTCTTTTAGTCTGACTGTCCCCAAGTCAACAGAGATATTTGAATCTATTTTCACCCCGTCTATCAGCGAGAACTCTGTTGAGCCGCCACCAATATCGATACTTAGTGCATTTTTTTGTTGTGGTAAAAGATTTATACATGCAACAGCCCCAAGATAGGCTTCTCTTTGTCCGTCTATAACTTTTATGTTCAGACCTAGAGAGTTTTTGATCCTGCTAATAAAGTCTTTTTTGTTTGGAGCGTCTCTGAGAGCAGAAGTTGCAATACATAATGTTTTTCTAGCTTTGAAAGATGAGATTATAGATAGGAAGTCTTTAAGAGCATCAAAAGCTCTTTGCATCGGAATTTCCTGAAGATTTCCGTTGTTTTGATAAGCATTTTCAGATATTCTTACTCTGCTTTTTGCCTCATGAAGTATGTGAAACGCAAAACGTGAGGTCTTTTCATAAATAACCATTCTAACGGAGTTAGAACCGATATCTATGACTGCTACGCGTTTGGCCAAACCTTCTACTCTTCTGCTAGAATATTTTTATATTTAAACTGAAGTTCTGCAATGGATTCTACATTGTCTTTATCTGGAATAATACAGTCAACAGGACATACGGATATACATGCAGGTTCGTCATAAACGCCAACACACTCTGTACAACGATCAGGGTCGATGAAGTAGATAGGATCTCCCTCTTCAATAGCTACGGTAGGACACTCTTCACGACACGCATCACACGCAATACACTCATCATTTATTATTAAAGCCATTAAAATACCTTATAGTTATAATCCAAATTTATATAAATATATTTAAACAATATATTTTATGTGCTCGATTTATAACAGAAAAGAGTTAAATTTATACTTAAGTAAAAACAAGGCAGAAATATTTGGTGCCTGCTACTTTCCATTTGCGTTGATGTTGATTAATTTGACTTTTGCTTTTTTGAGAGAGGGTATAAAGAGTTTTAGCTTCCTGGAAGAATACAGGAAAGTTTTGAGCTAAGGTTTAAGGAGGCTACAGTTCCGCTTATGCCATCTGTTCTATTTTTTATACTAATCTTTGCTCCAAGCGCATCTGCGGCACTCTTTGCCAAAAAGAGACCTAGACCTACACCAGACTTGTTTCCTTCTCTTTTAAAAGGTGCAAACAGATCCGAACTCTCATCTATTCCACATCCTTCATCTATGACTTCAATTAGCAAGCCATAACTGTTTAAATCGCTTCTTAGGATTACATTCTTATCTTTAGGTGTGAATTTTAGAGCGTTTTGAAGAAAGTTCTGTACTATTTGATTAAGAAGCCCGACTTGAAGAATTGCCGCAAAACCGTTTGGCTCAAAGTGCATATGCAGTGTTTTTCCCTCGTTTGCCGCTAACAGTTTAAAGTCGTCTGCTTTTTGCTTTAATATTTGTATAACGTCAACCTCTTGAGGTTTTTCAAGCTGTGCTCCTTCTTGCCTACCGATATTTAATATGTTTGAGACGATTATATTCATCTCATCAACAGTTTTGTTTGTTACTTTTATAGCATCTATGTACTCTTCTATGGATCGTTTTTTAAGAAGAGTGACCTGATTTTTAAGTTTGATTACCGCAAGAGGGGTTTTTAACTCATGCGCGGTTCCGATAAATAGCTCTTTTTGATACTTAACAAAATTTTGTATTCTAGATATCAGGTGGTTTAATGTTTCACCCAGTGGCTCAAACTCTTCTGGGAGCTCTTCGGTTTTGATCGGACGCATAAGATGCTCATTCATATTTGAGAGCTTATTGCTTAACGTTTTTACCGGCGTGACAAGCATTTTTGAAAGAGCGATTGCATAAATAACTACCAGCAAAAAGCCTGCTATATTTATAATAAAAAGATAGTTGAGGATCTTGTCTAAGAGTGCTCTTGTCGTCGTTATGTCTTTTGTGATCTTTATGTAACTAAGCTCATCAAGGTCAAACGGATGCATAAGTACAAGAAGCGACTTGTTGTCCTTGGTGGTTTCAAAAAAGTCAATGTCAAGCAGAGACTGCTTAAGATATATTACTTCGATATTAAGCCCAAGATATGTCTCAGGAGCAGGAACTTCAGGACCGTAGATAGATTGGTTGCTGGAGATGTTTTTTGCATATACAAGAAGCTCCTGATGCTTCTCTTCAAGTATGGAACTCTCAATATAAAAGTATAAAATCGATGAAAACATAATTATTAGAGAAGCTGAAGAGATTATCAGTTGAATTAAAAAACTTTGTCTTATACTTCTTTTTGAGAACATATTTTTACCTGCAGCCATAAATAAAAGTTTGTAATTGTAGCTAATTTAGCTTTAAAAGAGAAGTTTGCAGAGCTTTGAAGGTAAGAGTTTCCGCAAAAAGAGGAAGCTCTTTTTACGTCTGAAAATATATAGGTTAGTTTATCTCTTTTGGAAAGCAGAAACGGTATCCGCGGCGGCGAACAGTTTCAATAGTAGTTATATTTAAAGGTTTGTCCATCTTTTGTCTGATCTGGTTGATAGCAACCTCGATTACGTTAGGAGTAACAAGCTCAGGCTCTTCCCAGATAGCATCAAGAAGCTGCTCTTTTGAAACGATTTGATCACGGTGGCGAGCCAGGTGAGTCAGAACTTCAAACGGCTTACCTTTAAGCTCGATTTCAATCTCTTTGTAAGTGATCTTTTCCTCTTCAGGATTTATAATCAGATCTTCGATCTCGATGATGTTGCTTCCGCCAAAACGGAGACGTGCATCAAGACGTGCAACAAGTACGTCAAAATCAAACGGTTTTCTGATGTAATCATCCGCACCGCTTCTTAGAGCTTCTATTTCGCTTTCATTGTCGTCTCTTGCAGATAAAACCACTACAACAGTCTTTGGAGTTTTTGTTTTGATATCGCCGATGATGTCAACGCTGTTTCCGTCAGGAAGCATCCAGTCCATCAAAACAAGGTCGTAATTACGGATATCTAGATAGTATTCTCCATCTTTAAGAGTCTCAACAACGTCGCTTTGGTAACCAAATTCTTTTAACCCCTCTGCAAGCATTTTGTTCAGTGTGACTTCATCTTCTATAATTAGAATGCTCATAAGTTCTGTCATATTTGTGAATATTTTGGCGGAATGATATCATAATTTTAGTTTAAATTAATTTATTTTTTAATTTTTTTTTAATAAAA